>NZ_RIBZ01000322.1:0-67097 GCF_003721215.1 Streptomyces botrytidirepellens | reverse complement strand
GGCGCCGTCGGCGCGGCGGGGGACGCAGTCGCCCCGGCGTGGGTGAGCGTGCCCCAGCCCGGCAGGTCGTCGTTGCCGCCCTCGACGGCGCGGGCGCCGCCGGGGCCGCGGAAGACCGCGCGCTGGGTGTGCGGGGTGGCGAGGCCGCGCACGCCCGCGTAGTGCGCGTACGCCCGCTCGTAGATCGGTGGCAGGGTCCCGCGCGCCTTCTCCGACACCGCCGTCTTGAGGTACTTGCCGGTGCGGTCCAGGTCGGGGGAGAAGGGCACGGCGTCGCCGAGGTTGTAGCGGGCGGCGTACTCGACGTTCGCCAGGATGCGGTTGCCGTCGAAGCCCCACAGGTCGACGCCCTGGTTCCAGGCCACCTGGGCGGCGTCGCCGAGCAGGCCTACCGCGAGCTGCTCATGGCCCTGGTCACGGCCGCTCTCCTGGCCCTGGCCCGCGGCGGTGACGACGCGGTGCCGGACACTGCCGTTGCCCGCGCCGGCCGCCGCGTACCGCAGCGCGTCCTCGAAGAGCGTCGGCTCCTCGCAGAACACCCCGATGGCCAGGACGGTCTGGACCGCCGTGAGGTCCCAGTTGCCGTTGGCGTAGAGCATGTAGCCGGACACCGCCGGATACCAGACGCGCAGGAAGGACTCCTCGCAGCGCGCGACGGCCGCCGTGTCCCAGCCGTCGTAGCCGGTGTGCCGCAGCAGCTCGGCCGCGTTGACGAACAGGAACGCCTGGAGCCCGGCGCCGAGCGGGCCGTCCGTTCCCGTGATGGCGGTGAGTGAAGCCGACCAGGCGTCCAGGATGTCGCGGGCCTTGTCGGCGTGGGCGCGGTCGCCGGTGACACACCACATCAGCGCGTTCTGGTAGGCGGCGGCGGAGTCGGCGACGGCCTCGTTCATGAACCGGGCCGGACCGCGGCCCCAGGAGGTGATCTGGCCGGTGTTGCGCACGGTGTACGCGGACGAGGAGCGGGGGCTCGCGGCGAGCGCCGAGAAGCCGTCGTGGACCGGGGATTCCCCGGCGGCGACCGCGGCCTTCATCCGCGCCAGGTCGGCGGCGCCGTGCAGCAGCCCGGGGTGGGTGAAGGTCCGGCTCCCGCCGCGGTTCTCGGCGGCCCGCGCCACCCCGGGCACGGTCAGGGCGGTCGCCCCCGGCGCGAGCAGCAGGGCCGCGGCGCCGCCGAGGAAGCCCCGGCGGTTCGGTGCGGGGGCCGTCATGACGCGGCGGCCTCGGCGGCGGTGAGGAACCTGAGGTTCGTCACATGCTCGTTCACGTGCATGGGGACGAAGTCCGCGGCCGCGTACCAGGTCGGCTTCCGCATGCTGTCGGCGATGACCGTGCCGCCCACCACGAGGTTCTCGAAGGTCACGTGTCTGATGGCGTGCTCGGCGTCGTAGCCGAGCAGCAGACACGGGCTGCCGTGGGTGCCGCGGTAGCTGAGGTCCTTGACGTACACGTCCTCGATGCCGCGGCCGACCGAGGTGTTGTACTTCGTGTTGTACATGACCCGCAGGTGGATGAGCTGGCCCTGCCGGAAGTCCTCGACCCGGACGCCGTCGATGCGCACGTTCCTGATGAGGTTGCTGTCGCCCGCATTGAGGGCGATACAGCCCTGGTAGCCGGTCTGGGGTTCGCGGTGGTCACAGATGTCGAGGTTGCTGAAGGTCAGGTTCTCCAGCACCTCGGGCGCGTCGGAGTTGCCGTGCGTGCCCACGTTGATGGGGTGCGCCACGTCGGCCCACAGGGTGGAGTTCTTGACGGTGATGTTCCGGGTGTCGCCGTAGTAGTCCCAGCGGTGGGCGTAGATGGCCACGCAGTCGTCGGCGTTGCGCATGAAGACACCGTCGATCGTGACGTCGGAGCTGGAGAAGACGTCGATGCCGTCGCCGTTGCCCTTGGAACTGAAGGCGGCCATCCCGCTGAGGGTGATGTGCTCGGACTCGCCGATGGTGACGGCGTATCCGCCCGGGTTGAGCATCGTCACGGCGCCGACGGTGATGTGCTTCGACCCCTCGACGGTGGCGCCGCCGCCGGGCGCCGCGTGGATGACACCGCGTCCGGTGAGCCCCGCGTTCTCGACGTCCTTGAAGATCACCCGGGCCTTCAGGACGGCACCGCCGTCGAGGTGGACGGTCTTGCCCGACGGCACGGCCAGGGTGCCTGATGGGGTGGTGTGCACTCCGGGGCCGAAGTGGATGACGTCCGGATCGTCCGCGGCGGGGCGGTCCGTCTCCAGGGGGCGGGCGAGCAGATGCAGACAGTCGAAGATCCGGTCGTCGGCCTGGACGATGAGGTTGCGCGGCTCGGTGAGCCGGAACCGGGCCGTGTTTCCGCGCACCTCGGGAGTGATGCCGTACGAGTCGGGCCGGATCCGCACCGTCTCGACACCGCCCTTGAGGCAGGTCACCTCGATCTCGACGCCGCCCGAGAAGTCGAAGTACGCGAGCGTCGAGTTCTGCTGCCGACCGCTGCCGGTGGTGGTGTCGACGAGGTTCAGGGTGGCCAGATAGGTGCCGAGCCTGCGCCATCTGCCGCCGGGGGTACGGACCTTGACGGTGAAGCTGTCGGTCTTCACCGGGGCTCCCTCCGGCACCGGATAGGTGACGAGCCGTGCCGCGCCACCGGTCTCACCGGCCCGGGCGGCGGTGGCGGCAGTGGCGGTGGCGCCGGTCAGGCCCGCGGCGAGCACGGTGGCACCTGCCGCCTGAAGGGTGGCGCGACGGGACAAGGGTGGGTTCATGGCTGACTCCCTGCGCAGTGGAAAACGGAAAACGGTTACTGCGGCCACGTGGCCAGAGCTTCCGCCCGGTCCGGAAACGGAGTCAAGGGCCTGCGTGCACTTTCGAAAGGATCGGTCGCCCCGGTGGCGTACGGCCTGCCGATTGACCCGCCTCCCCGTCAGATCTACGTTAGAAGGCGTTTTCTGAAATCGTTTCCCCGGCGCCTCAGGAGAGTCATGCCCAGTGCCCAGCCGCCGAGAGCCGTGTTCGCCATGGACCCGGTGCACCTCCCGCTGCTCTTCCCGCCGCCGCTCATGGACCGGCTCCGGCAGGTGGCCGAGATCGACACCGCGCTCGTCGTACGGGACCCCACCGACCCCGCCGCCGCCCCCGCGCTGGCCCGGGCCGAGGTGCTGGTCACCGGCTGGGGCTGCCCCCGCCTCGACGCCGACGCCCTCGCCGCGGCGCCGAAGCTGCGCACCGTCCTGCACGCCGCGGGCTCCGTGCGCTCCCTGATCGGCGACGCCCTGTGGGACGGCGGCATCACCGTGTCCAGCGCGGTCACCGGCAACGCGCTGCCGGTCGCGGAATACACCCTCGCCATGATCCTGCTCGCGGGCAAGGACGCCCTCGCCCACCGTGAACGCTTCCGGGACACCCACGCCCACCCGACCCCCGCCGAGACCGCCGCCATCGGCAACCTCGGCCGCCGGGTGGGCGTCATCGGCGCCTCCCGGGTGGGCCGCCGACTCCTGGAACTGCTGCGGCCGTTCGACTTCTCCGTCTCGCTGTACGACCCCTACGTGGACGCCGCCGAGGCCGCCGCGCTCGGCGCCGAGCGGCTGCCGCTGGAGGAGCTGCTGCGCCGCAGCGACATCGTGAGCCTGCACGCCCCCGACATCCCCGAGACCCACCGCATGCTGGACCGCGCGAGACTCGCCCTCATCAGGGACGGCGGCGTCCTGATCAACACCTCCCGGGGCGCGCTGGTCGACACCCGGGCCCTCACCGACGAGCTGGTCGCGGGCCGTCTGAGCGCGGTGCTGGACGTCACCGACCCCGAACCGCTGCCCGCCGGATCCCCGCTGTACACGCTCCCCAACGTGTTCCTCACCCCGCACATCGCGGGCTCGCTCGGCAACGAGCTGGCCCGCCTCGGCCGCGTCGTCGCCGAGGAGCTCGAACGCGTGGCGGCGGGGCTGCCGTTGGCCCACGAGGTGCTCCATGCGGACCTGGCCCGCGTCGCCTGAGGCCCGCCCCGGCGGCCCGCCCCCGGGGAGTAACGATGGGATACGGTTTCCGCACCGGCGCAGGGCGGGGCCCGGCCCGTCCGATGGGGACGTCGCTACGGTGAAGGAGCCGCAACGGTGAGCGAGCGCAAGGCGTCGGGTGGCGCCGGACGGGCCACCATTCGCGACGTGGCGGAGCGCGCGGGCGTCTCCGTCGCCAGCGTCTCGCGCGTCCTGTCCGGCAACTATCCGGTGTCGGACGAGCTGCGCCGCCGGGTGATGAAGGTCGTACGGGACCTGGACTACGTCACCAACGCCCACGCCCGCTCGCTGGCCGGGGGCGGCACACCCACCGTGGCCATCCTCATCAACAACATCACCGGCGCCGCCTTCGCCCACGTGGCCAAGGGAGTCGAGGGCGCGGCCTCGCTGCGCGGCTGGCTCTCGCTGGTGGGCACCACCGGCGACGACCCGGAGCGGGAACTCGCGCTGGTGAACCTCATGCGCCAGCAGGGCGTCGCCGCGGTGGTCCTGCTCGGCGGCGCGTACGACTTCGACGAATACCAGCTGAGGATGGCCCGGTTCGCACGCTCCCTCGACGCGGCCGGATCACACCTCGTCCTGGTCGGCAGGCCGCCGCTGGAGGGCGACGTGGCGGCCACCACGGTCGACTACGACAACGAGGGCGGCGCCTACGCCATGGCCAGCCACCTGCTGTCCGCCGGGCACCGCCGGGTCCTCGTCCTGCCGGGCCACGCCGAACTCACCACGGCCCAGGGCCGGTTGCGGGGCGCCCGGCGGGCCTTCGAGGCGTACGGCGTCCCGTTCGACCCGGGCATGGTGCTCCACGGCCCCTACGACTACGGCCACGGCTACGACGCGGTCGAGGAGAGCCTGCGCCGCGAGCTGGACTTCACGGCGGTGCTGGCGGGGACCGACGTGGTCGCCGCGGGCGCCATGCAGGCCCTGCGCGGCGCCGGGCTCAGGGTCCCCGAGGACATCTCCATCGTCGGCTACGACGACATCCCGCTGGCCTCCCAGCTCACCCCGCAGCTGACGACCGTTCATGTGCCGTACGAGGAGATGGGCCGGGCCGCGCTGCGCGCGGTGGCCGACCGGCGCGAGGGCGGCGCGGGCCGCCGTGGGGGCGGCGACGGTGCCCATCTGGTGCTGGGCACCCATGTCGTCGTACGGAACTCCGTCCAGCCGCCGGCCCGCCGTTCCTGACCGCCGCGACGCGCCACGCGGCGCACCACCGCCGTAAACGTTTTCCGCAACTCATCGCGTCCCGCCTCTTGTCGAGCGCGCATCAACCGGCCTACCGTCCACAGCAACCGGTTACTACCGCTTTCCCTCCTTCGGCCTCCGCCCGCCGTTCCCGGCCACCACCGAGCCGCCGTCCTCGCGTTCCGAGAACGCCAACATCCAAAGGATCACGGTCAGATGGACTTCACCCTGCCCCGGAGAAGGTTCGCCCGCGCCGCCGTAGCGGGGCTCGCGCTGACAGGTCTGCTCTCCGCCTGCGGCGGATCCGGCTCCGGGGACCCCGGGGCCTCCGGGGACTCCGGCCCGGTCACCCTCACCTTCTGGGGATGGGCCAACGGCCACGGCGCCGTCGTCAAGGCGTTCAACGCGAGCCACCGGGACATCAAGCTGAAGTACGCCAAGGTCACCGATCAGCTGGCGATGCAGAAGCAGCTGACCAACGCCGTCAAGGCGGGCAACGCCCCCTGCCTGGTGCAGAACACCGCCGAGTACGTGACCACCCTGGTCTCCCAGGGGGTGCTCGCCGACATCACCCCGTACGTCGGATCGGCGAAGGACAGGTTCAACGCCGGTGCGTGGGCGGGCGCCGGGGTGCAGGGCAAGGTCTACGGCGTTCCCACCGGCTCCGCGCCCGCGTTCACCATCCTCCGCACCGACATCTTCCGGAAGTACGGCCTGAAACCGCCCGCGACCTGGGACGACTTCATCGCCGCAGGCAAGGTGCTGAAGAAGCACGGCATCCGCATCACCAACTACGCGGGTGAGGACCCGAGCACGCTCGAAGTCCTCGCGATGCAGGCAGGGGCGCACTGGTACGCCATCGACGGCAACGCCTGGCGGGTGAACTTCCAGGACTCCGGCACCCTCAAGGCGGCGAAGGTGATCCAGCAGATCATCGACAACGGTCTGAACTCCTCGCTCTCCTTCGCCGACTACGCGGCGGTCCAGCGCCACTACGACAACGGCCGCACCGCCACCCGGCAGATCTCCACCTGGCAGATGGCGGGCATGGTCCAGAACTTCACCAAGTCCAACGGCCGTTGGGCGCTGTCCCCCTGGCCCGCGTTCACCGGCGAGCCCGCCAGGACCCCGGCCGGGACCAATCAGAGCGGCGGGCTCACCCTGGTGACCGATCAGTGCGAGCATCCGAAGCAGGCCGCCGCCGCGGCGCTGTGGATGTCCACCGACCGCGGCCCCGTGTCCACCATGGCCAGCCCGGAGACGGGCAACGGCGTCATGCCCGCGCTCGCGGACGCCGCGTCGTACGCCGAGAAGTCGCTCTCCCCCAAGCTGCTCGGGAAGAACTACCGACCGGGCAAGAAGGTGGTCACCGACAGCCTGGACACCGTCACCACCGACTGGACCTTCGGTCCGAACTGGACCGCGATGTTCACCGAACTCCAGACCGGCTGGGCCAAGGTCCTCAACAAGCAGCAGAAGGTCACCGATCTGCTGGCCCATATGCAGAAGTGGACGGTGGCAGACCTGAAGTCCCGTGGCATCAGCGTCAAGAACTGAGGGCCCGCATGATCCGCTCCCAGCGCTGGAAGGGGGCCGCCTTCACGCTGCCCTTCCAGCTCGGCTTCGTCTTCCTCTACCTCATCCCGATCGGCTACGCGGTCCACCAGTCCCTGTTCCGGGAGCAGCGGTCCGGCCTCGGACTCGGCGGCGCCACGGTGACGTTCGCCGGACTGGACCACTACCGGCACGGCCTGACCGATCCCGCGTTCATGACCTCCGTCCTGCGGGTGGTCCTGTTCGCCTGCGTCCAGATCCCGGTCATGCTCGCCCTCAGCCTGCTGCTCGCCCTCTGCCTGGACGCGCTCACCGCGCGGGCGGCCGCCCGGTTCCGGATGCTGCTGCTGATCCCGTACATGATCCCCGGGGTGGTGGCCGCCATCGTGTGGATCAACCTCTACAGCCCCGACGTCGGGCCGCTGACCTCACTCGGCGGGCTCTTCGGGGGCTCCTGGAACTTCTTCGCGCCCTCGATGGTCTGGCCGTCCATCGGCAACCTGCTGACCTGGCACGGCATCGGCTACAACATGGTGATCATCTACGCGGCGCTCCAGGCGGTGCCCCGCGAGCTGTTCGAGGCCGCGCGGCTGGACGGCGCCTCCGAGGCGCGCATCGCGCTGAGCATCAAGGTCCCGCAGGTGCGCGGGGCGCTGGTGCTGACGGGGATGCTCTCCATCATCCAGATGCTCCAGATCTTCAACGAGCCCGCGCTGTTCCGGAACGTCACCCCGCAGACGGTCAGCGACAGCTTCACCCCGATCATGATCGTCTACAACCAGGCGTTCAACGCGGGCAACTACCACTACGCCGCCGCCCTGTCGGTGCTGCTCGCCCTCGTCCTCGGCGTGGCCTCCTTCCTCTTCTACCGGCTGACCTCGAAGGAGACCGACTGATGGTGATGACGGAATCCGCCACCGAACGGCCCGAGGCGCACACCGTACGGCGCCTCGCCCGCCCCGACCCGGCCGCGCGCGGGCGGGGCGGCCAGCGCTTCCTGCTGCTCGGCCTGATCCTGGCCGGTGCGTACAGCCTCTTCCCGGTGTGGTGGCTGATCGTCGCCGCCACCAAGGACCGCACCGGGCTGTACCAGACGAACGGCCTGTGGTTCTCCGGCATGCACCTGTGGGACAACCTCCACCAGCTCGTCACCTACGACCACGGCATCTTTCTGCGCTGGACCGCCAACTCGTTCCTGTACGCCGGAGTGGGGTCGCTGGGCGGCACCCTCATCGCCCTCGCCACCGGATACGGCCTCGCCCGCTTCGACTTCCCCGGGCGCGGCGTGGTGTTCGCATGCGTCGTGGGCTCGTTCCTGATCCCGATCGCCCTGCTCACCCTCCCGCTGTACCTGGTGTTCTCGTCCATCGGGCTGGTCGACACCCCCTGGGCCATGCTCATCCCGTGTCTGATCAACCCGTTCAGCGTGTACCTGGCCAAGGTGTACACCGAGTCCACCGTCCCCTTCGAACTCCTGGAGGCGGCCCGCCTGGACGGTGCCGGGGAGCTGCGGATCTTCTTCAGCGTCGTGCTGCGGATGATGGCCACGGGCGGTGCCACCGTGTTCCTGCTCGCCTTCGTCAACACCTGGAACGCGTTCTTCCTGCCGCTGACCGTGCTGCGCGGCGAGGAGAACTGGACCCTGAACCTCGGCCTGTACAACTGGACCGGCAAACGGCTGGAGTCCGGCATCGACCTGACCAGCCTCGTCCTGACCGGCGCACTGCTGTCGATCGTGCCGCTGGCCGTCATGATGACCGCGATGCGCCGCTACTGGCGCACCGGCGTCACCCTGGGCGCCCTCAAGTAGGCACGTCGCTGCCCACCGGGCGGTCGTACCGTCCGCCACCGGTAGCGCCTAGGATCGCCCGGTGACCGCGGCGAACCAGCAGACCGGGAACAGTGAGGCGTCACCGGGCGAGACGCGTGCGGGCGCGGCCCGGAGCGCCACCGTCAAGGATGTGGCGACGCTCGCCGGGGTCTCCCCGAAGACCGTGTCCAACGTCATCAACGGCTTCGCGCATGTGGCGCCCGCGACCCGGGAGCGGGTGCAGCGGGCCATCCGGCAGCTGGGCTACCGGCCCAACCGGGCCGCCCGCAATCTGCGCCGCGGCAGCACCGGCATGATCGCGCTGGTGCTGCCGGAGCTGGACGTCCCGTACTTCGCCGAACTCGGGCGCCACTTCCTCACCACGGCCGAGGAACACGGCCGCACCCTGCTCATCGAGCAGACCCTCGGCGACCGGGACCGGGAGGTGTCCGTCATCAACGGTCTCGGCGACCACATCGTGGACGGCGTGGTGGTCAGTCCGCTCGCCCTGCACGGCCACGCGCTCGCGGGCCATCTCGGCGCGGTGCCGCTCGTGCTCATCGGCGAACGCCCCAGCGGCGGGCTCACCGACCACGTCGTCATCGACAACGTGGCCGCCGCCCGGGAGGCGGTGACCCACCTGATCCGCGGCGGCCGTCGCCGCATCGCCGCCGTGGGCCCGCAGCCCGAGCCGTACATCGGTACGCCGCTGCTGCGCAGGACCGGCTACCGCCAGGCGCTGGAGGCGGCCGGGCTGCCGCTGGACCCCCGGCTGGAGCGCGAAACCCCCCGCTACCACCTGCGGGAGGGCGCCCGGGCGATGGACGCGCTGCTGGACGGGGCCGAACTCCCCGACGCCGTGTTCTGCTTCAACGACGCGCTGGCGCTGGGCGCGCTGCGCACCCTGTACGAGCGCGGGCTACGGGTCCCGGAGGACGTGGCCGTGATGGGCTTCGACGACATCGAGGCCACCCGCTACAGCACACCCAGCCTGAGCACCGTCGCACCGGACAAGGGCGCCATCGCCCGGCACGCCGTCAGCCTGCTGCTGGAGCGGATCGACGCCCCGGGACGGCCGCCCCGGGAGGTCGTCGTCGGGCACACGCTGTGCACCCGCGAGTCCACCGAGGCCGGCGCGGCGTACGGGGACGGTCACTGACCTCCCAGACCGGTGGTGGCCACCGACTTCACGATGCGGCGCTGGAAGAGCATGAAGACGACCAGCAGCGGGAGGGAGCCGAGGACCGAGGCGGCCGACTCCTGGGCGTTCCGCAGCCCGGTGGAGTCCTTCACGGTCGACAGCCCCACCGGCAGCGTCATCAGCTGTGGATCGCTGGTGCTGATGAACGGCCAGAGGAAGTTGTTCCACGTGTTGATGAAGACGAAGATGGCCACCGCCGCCAGGATCGGCCGGGACAGCGGCAGCACCACGTTCCAGAACACCCGGAAGCTGCCCGCGCCGTCGATCCGGGCCGCCTCCTCCAGCTCGCGCGGAATGCCGTCGAAGAACTTCTTCAGGATGAACACCATCGCGGGCGCCACCACCTGCGGCAGGATCACCGCCGCGTAGGTGTCGACGAGGTTCATGGCGAGCATCTGCCGGAACAGCGGCACGATCAGGATCTGCGGCGGCACCATGATCGAGGCGACGATGACGGCGAACAGCACCCCGCGGCCGCGGAAGAGGGTGCGCGAGAACGCGTACGCGGCCATCGCCGAGACGGCCACGGTGAGCGCGGTGACGCACACGGCGATCACGACGCTGTTCACCGCCCACACCGGCAGGTTGCCCTGACCGAAGATGGTCCGGTACGCGTCGAGGGTGAAGCCCGCGTCGGGGAGCCAGTCGACACCCGACGCGCTCGCGTCGACCTCCGACTTGAACGACGTGTCCACTCCCCAGCCGAACGGCACCAGCCACGCCACCGCCATCAGCGCCAGCGCCAGCAGCGTCAGGACGCGGGGGAGGGGGCCCGTCCCGAGCGTGGGATGCCAGGCCCGGCCGCCACCGTGGCGGCGCCGCCGGGCCACCTCCCGGGGCATGGTCGAACGCGGCTTGTCCTGCGTACGGGGTGGGAGAGTCTCGGGGGCCATGGCGTGATCAGTCCTCCCTGCGCGAGAAGATCTTCAACTGGGCGAGCGAGAGGATGATGATGACTCCGAAGAACACGTACGAGACCGCCGAGGCATAGCCCAGCCGGTAGTTGGTGAAGCCGGTGTCGTAGATGTACTCCAGGATCGGCCGGGTGGTCCCGTCGGGGCCGCCCCTGGTCAGCAGGTAGATCTGGTCGAACACCTTCAGCGACGCCATCACCTGCAACACCGAGATCAGCCCGGTGGTCCGGCGCAGTTGGGGCAGCGTGACCGACCACAGCCGGCGCCACGCCCCGGCGCCGTCGAGCGCGGCCGCCTCGTAGAGGTGGTCGGGGATGGCCTGGAGCGCGGCCAGGTAGAGCAGGAAGTTGAAGCCCACCGTCCACCACAGGGTCACCAGCGCGAGGGACCACATCGCGTACTTCTCGTCCGTCAGCCAGCCGATGCCGTCGATCCCGACCAGGTCCAGCAGGCCGTTGAGCATGCCCCGGTCCGGCTGGTACAGCATGTTCCAGATCTGGTAGACCACCGCGACCGGCAGCAGATGCGAGGCGAAGAAGGACAGCCGCCACAGCCACTGCCCCGGCATTCCCGTGTACACCAGCAGGGCCATCACGAGCGCCAGAGCCACCAGGGGGACGGTGGACAGGACGGTGAACCACACCGTGTTGCCGAGGGTCTGCCACACCTGGCCGTCGCCGAGCGCCTCGGTGAAATTGTCCAGCCCGACGAAGGTGCTGCCACCGGCCCCGGTCAGGCTCGCGTCGGTGAAGCTCATCCACAGGCCGATGCCGAGCGGCACGACGAGGAAGAGCCCGAAGAACACCAGGAAGGGGGTGGCGAAGAGCCACCCGGTGGAGCCCGGAGGCCGTGGCGTCGTGGAGCCCCGTGGCCGTGGCGTCATGACGATGCTCCTTTCCGTTGCCATTCCGTCGCCATCAGGCCGGATTCGGCTGGGCCAGCAGGGTGTTGATCTGGGAGACCATCGTCCGCACCGCCTTCGCCGGGGACGAGCCGCCGATCGCGGGATCGAGCGCCTGGGACATCCGCGTCTGGAAGTCCGAGCCGGAGCCCGCGAACCACACGGGCGGGTCGAGCGCGAGCTGCTTCGCGGCGCCCGCGTACTCGGACTGCGGACGCAAGCGGGAGTACGCCGCGGACGAGACCGCCGGTGTGTACGCCGGGATGTGCCCGGCCGCCGCCCACTGGAGCCCGGACCGGACCAGCTCGGCGACGAACTGGTGGGTGCGCCGCCGCCGTTCGGGATCCGGGTCGTCCTGGTGCGGCAGCACCAGCGCATGGCTGTCGGCCGCGCCCGCCGGACGGTCGTAGAAGGTGGGGATGGGGGCACCGCCCAGCCTGTCCTTCAGGGTCGGCTGGTAGGTGGCCATGTCCCACTCGCCCGAGAAGATCATCGGTGAGCGGCCGCCCGCGAAGGCGGCGATCGCCGTCTGGACGTCCATGGTGCGGCTGTCGCGGGCCAGCTCGGCCATGAAGCGCACCACCTCCACGGCGGTGTCCTCGTCGATCTCGGCCCGCTCGCCCGTGAGGTCGAAGGTGGCGCCGGTCTGGCTGAACAGCGACCAGAACATCCGCCAGCTCATCGCCGGGTCGTTGGAGTGGCCGAAGACCGGCCCGAGCTTGCCACCGTCCTTGCGGAGCTTGTCCATCAGCTCCAGGGCGTGCCGCGGCGATTCGAACGGCACCAGCCGCCCTTCGCCGGTGAGCAGACCCGCCTTGTCCAGGACGTCCCGGTCGAAGAAGACCACGAAGGGGTGGGTGTCCAGCGGGATGGCGTACGGGGTGCCCTGGTACAGGCTGCGCTTGACGAGCGTCTGGTTGAGGTCGTCCTGCCTCAACCCGAACTCGGCCAGCAGGTCCATGTCCCACGGGTCGAGCAGCCCGCCGGGGGCGTAGCCCGCCAGCCGGGCGAGGTGCATGATGGCCACATCCGGTGAGCGGCCGCCTGCCGAGGCCATCGCGAGCTTGGTGTAGTACGGCGGGCCCCACTCCAGCACCGTCGTCCTGACCTTGAGACCCTCTACGCGCCTTTCGACGTCCCGCGTCAGGGACTTCATCAGCTCGCCGTCGGGGCCCGTGAACAGGTTCCAGTAGCGGATCTCGTCCGCGCTCGTCACGCTCCCGGCGATCGAACCGCAGCCGCTGAGCGCGGACGCGGTGGCGGCCGCTCCCGCCCCGTACACCGCCCCTTTCAGCAGGCCGCGCCGCGTGAGGCCGGTCATCGTCCCTCCTCGCCGGACGGGCGCTCGAAGGCGGCGGGGCGCAGCTGGGCGGCACGCACCCGCGCCACGTCCAGCTTGGGGCCGCGGGACACCGCGCGGTCGGGATTGATGAACGGTTCGTCCTTGTCAAGACCCGCCATCTGACGGCGGAACGCCTCCGGGTCCTGCTCGTAGCTGGGCGCGCGCAGATGGACCTCGGGCACCGGCTCCAGCCACACCGTCTGCCAGATGCCGGTGGTGCGGGTGTAGCGGCAGGCGCTGTTGGCGTACGCGGTGGCCTGCTTGCCGCGCGCCTGCGGACCGTGCCGGGCGTCCCGGGCCCGTACGACGATCACCACCTCGGCCTCGCCCCCGGCCGCGCCCACCGCATCGCCGAGGTCGGCATGAACCCGCCGCTGTGCGCGAACTGCCAGGTGCCGTTGAGGTTCAGCCAGTCCTCACGGACGAAACCGGGATGCGGGTATTCGGGTCGTGGAACATTGTTCGGTATATCGGGCAGCGGTGTGTCGGCGCGAGGCATGGTCAACTCCGGGGCGCGGGCGGGTGGTTCAGCGGGCAGGGGTATGCCATCACCCGCTTACATCGTTGTAAAGACCTGATGCACCTCGTGTTTCTTGAGCCGGAAGAGGCGTGCCCGGCGGAGTTCATGGACACTCGGCAGCTGCCGACGCAGACTGGCCCAAGCTTCAGGACCACCCCGCACACCCCCGGGGCTCGCCCCGGCCGACCCGCTGGAGGCGTCGTGGCCGTGCAGATCTGTTCGTTGATCGTCGCCGAGCCGCAGGTGATCCCGCCCGGCGGGTATCGCGTGGTGCGGTTCCCCTTCGGCACCGCCGAGTCCTACGACGCGCTGGGCATGCACCAGGTGGTCCAGCCCGACGGGTACAGGATCAAGAACTGGCGCACCGATGACCGCGCGGGGCTGATCTGGCCCTCGGCCGGCGGATGGGGTGCGCTGACGGCGATGATCCAGTGGGAGGCCGACGGGGGCTACAGCGAATTACGGGACCGCTTCGTACGGGATCCGCTCGGGCTGTCGACGGGCCCGGACTCGACCGCCACCGACCACCGGCCGCCGAGCCGCGGCATGCAGTGCTTCACCAAGCACCACGAGATCTTCGTGCATCCGGAGACGCCGCTGGCGCTGATGGTCTCGCACAACAGCGGCTCTTCGGTGCGGTTGGTGCTCGCCGAGTTCAAGCTGGCCATCCATCAGGTCTGAGGGGTCACACCTCGCCCTTCTTCACCTTGTACAGCTCGATGTCCTCGTTCGCGAACAGATGCACATAGCCACAGTCCCAGCAGATCAGCCCGATCGCGGACTCGTTGGCCCAGGCGAGGTTCATGAGCTCCATTCCGGCGCTGTTCAGCTTCACCCGGCGGTCCCGGAAAAGACCGCCCTGGCAGAACATGCACGTGATCCACGTGTCCCCGAGGGCCGCACGCACGGGCTTGGACATGTCCCCCCTTCCCGCCACCGAAGTGGCCTGCTCTCTCCTGCTGTCGGTGCATGATCAGCATAGTCGGGACGCTCTGTCGGCAATGTAGACAACGAAATTGTTGACAATCTTGTTGGCCTAGATTTACCTTCGACACGCACTCACTCAGGGAGAGCACGATGCCGAAGGAAGCCCGTCCAGGCACCGGAGAACAGGCCAAGCAGCATGCGCTGACCCAGCTGCGGCAGGCGATTCTGGCCGGCGAGATGGCACCGGCCCAGCGGTTGGTGGAGAACGAACTCGCCGAGCAGTTCGGGGTGACCCGGGCCAGCATCCGCGCGGCACTGATCGACCTGGCCTCGGAAGGGCTGGTGGAACGGATCCGCAACCGCGGATCGCGGGTGCGGGTGGTGTCCGTCGAGGAGGCNTCCGCAACCGCGGATCGCGGGTGCGGGTGGTGTCCGTCGAGGAGGCGGTGGCCATCACCGAATGCCGCATGGTCCTCGAAGGGCTGTGCGCGGCCAAGGCGGCCGTCGAGGCCAGTGAGGAGCAGCTGACCGAACTGGCCGACCTGGGCACGGCGATGTCCAAGGCGGTCGCCGACGGCGAACCCATGACGTACTCCCGGCTCAACCACGAGCTGCACGGCCGGATCAGGGAGATCTCCGGCCAGCAGGTGGCCGTGGAGCTGCTGGAGCGGCTCAACGCGCAGCTGGTGCGCCACCGTTTCCAGCTGGCGCTGCGGCCGGGGCGTCCCCAGCAGTCCCTGAGCGAACATCTGGCCATGATCGAAGCGATCAGGGCCCGGGACCCGCAGGCGGCCGAGGCGGCCGTCCGCACCCACCTCGCGGGCGTGATCGACGCATTGCGCGAATGACGCGTTGCGTACGGGGCGCGCTCGAGGTGGGCCACCGCCCCGTCCACCGAGGAGATTTCAGCTATGACGCACGGCACGGCGCCCATCGCCACCCGTTCGACGCTGGTGATCAGCGCCCACGCCGGTGACTTCGTATGGCGGGCCGGCGGCGCCATCGCCCTGGCGGCCTCCCGGGGCGAGCAGGTCACCATCGTGTGCCTGTCCTACGGGGAGCGCGGCGAGTCCGCCAAGGCCTGGCGCGCGGGCAAGCCGCTGGAGGAGATCAAGCGCATACGCCGCGGCGAGGCCGAAGCGGCGGCCGCGGCCCTCGGCGCCGGGATCCGCTTCCTGGACGCGGGCGACTACCCCCTGCTCGCCACGCCGGAGCTGACGGACCAGCTGGTGCGCCATTACCGCGACACCCGGCCCGATGTGGTGCTGACCCACCCCCCTGGCCGACCCGTACAACGGCGACCATCCGGCGGCGGCCCGCATGGCGCTGGACGCGAGAGTGCTGGCCCAGGCGATCGGCTACCCCGCCCCCGGCGAGGTGCTGGGCGCGCCACCGGTGTTCTTCTTCGAACCGCACCAGCCCGAGATGTGCGACTTCACTCCGCAGGTGCTGCTGGACATCACCGAGGTGTTCGACACCAAGCGCGAGGCCATGGAGTGCCTTCCGGCGCAAGCACACCTGTGGGACTACTACACCGACCTCGCCAAGCGGCGCGGGGTGCAGCTGGCGCGCAACGCCGGTCCCAACCTCGGCCTGCCGCAGACGGTGTACGCCGAGGCGTATATGCGCCCGTACCCGCAGGTCACGGGGGAGCTGGCATGAGCGGCGTCATCGTCACCAACCCGCCGCGCGCCCGCGCCGAGGACGTCGGAGCCCTGCACGGCTACGGCGTGGCCACCGTGCACGAGGCGATGGGCCGCACCGGAAGCCTCGGCCCCGGGCTGCGGCCGATCCAGCAGGACGTGCGCATCGCGGGCACCGCGGTGACCGTGCTGTGCTGGCCCGGCGACAACCTCATGATCCATGCGGCGGTCGAGCAGTGTGCCGAGGGCGACATCCTCGTCGTCACCACCACCTCCCCGTCCACGGACGGCATGTTCGGTGAACTGTTCGCCACCGCCCTGCACCACCGCGGGGTGCGCGGCCTGGTCATCGACGCCGGGGTGCGCGACACCGCCGAACTGCGCGCCATGGGCTTTCCCGTGTGGTCGGCGGCCGTGTGCGCGCAGGGCACCGTCAAGGCCACGGCGGGTTCGGTCAATGTGCCGGTCGTGCTGGGCGGGCAGTGCGTCCGCCCCGGCGACGTCGTCCTCGCCGACGACGACGGGGTGTTGTGCGTGCCCCGCGAGCGGACCGGCCAGGCCGTGTTGGGCCACTGCCGTCGGCTGGACCTCCGGCATGGGCCGCTTCGGCGCCGTCTTCGGCCCCTGGCTGGGCGGCCGGCTCGTCGACGGCGACGCGGAGGGCTGGGGCTTCACCGTGTTCGCCGTCACCGCGCTGCTCGCCACTGTCCTGATCGCCCTGACCGGCTTGCACCGGGCAAATGCCTGAGGGGGCGTCAGGCGCGGCGCATCTCCAGCACGACCTTGCCCCAGGCGTGGCCGGACTCCACCTCGCGCAGGGCGGCTTCGGCCTCCTCGAAGGGGAAGACCCGGTGCACGCGCGGGTCCAGTCGGCCCGTCGCCACGCGGCGCGCCAGCTCGGTGAGTGTCCGCGGCGAGCTGTTACGGGTCAGCGGCCGGGCGCCGAACCGGGCCGCCGTCCCGGGGTCGGCCACCGTGAGGATGCGGCAGCCGGGCCGGATGAGCGCCGCGACACCGTCCAGGGCGTCCCCGCCCACCAGGTCCAGAATCGTGTCGGGGCCCTGGGGCAGGGTCGCCTTCAGCTCCTCGGCGACGCGGCCGCTGTCGTAGGGGACCGCGGTGGCGCCCAGTGAGGTGACGAACTCCCGCTTGGCCGCGGCCGCGGTGCCGACGACCGACACCCCGGCCTCGTCCGCGATCTGTGCCGCCGCGACGCCCACGCCGCCCCCGGCGCCCAGGATCAGCAGGGTCTCGCCGGGCGCCGGACCGAGCAGGCCCACCGCGTCGTAGCCGGTGCCCGCCGCGATGGGCAGCGCCGCGGCGTCGGTGAAGGAGACTCCGGCGGGCTTCGGCGCCGTCCGGTCCGCCGTCAGGACGGCGAAGCGTGCGTAGCCGCCGCAGCCCGCCGCGCTGCTGCCGAACACCGGGTCGCCGACGGAGAAGCCGGTGACGCCCTCGCCGACCTCCTCGACCACCCCCGCCGCCTCCCGGCCGAGAACGGCGGGCAGGTCGAGGGGGAGGAAGTCGCGGTGCATCCCGGCCCGGACCTTCCAGTCCACCGGGTTGACCCCTGCCGCGTACACCGCGACCAGCAGCTCACCGGGGCCGGGCACGGGCTTCGGCAGATCGAGGAAGGCTTGCGTCTCCGGTCCGCCGTACCGGGTGAAGCCATAGGCGTCGGGCACGGCGTGTCTCCCCGCGTCGGTGGTTTTCACGGACATGTCCTACGACCCCGCTGCCGCGAGGCCGCGGCGCTGTTCCCGGCGGTCCCGCTGCCGGTCCGGGTCGGGCACGAGGGCCGCGAGCATGAGCCGTTGGGTATAGACGTGCTGGGGCCGGGTCGTCACCGCCCGGGTGTCACCGGACTCCACGATCTCCCCGCGGTACATGACGGCCACCCGGTGGCTGATGCGGCGCACCACGGACAGGTCGTGGGTGATGAACAGATACGCGACACCGGTGCGCTCCTGGATCTCGATGAACAGGTCCAGCACCCGGGCCTGCGTGGACAGGTCCAGCGCGCTGACCGGCTCGTCGCACACGATGAGCCGGGGGTCGCGGCACAGGGCGCGCGCGATGGCGATGCGCTGGCGCTGCCCGCCGGAGAACTCCCGGGGAAGCCGGTGCGCGGCGTCCGCGGGCAGGCTGACCTGGTCGAGCAGTTCGCGGATGCGCTCGCCCGCCGCACCGCGGGACACCCCGGCCACCAGCAGCGGCTCGGTGAGGATGTCGCCCACGGTCATCGCCGGGTTCAGCGAGGTGTAGGGGTCCTGGAAGACCACCTGGATCTCGTCGCTGAGCGCCCGCCGCTCCCGCGCGCCCAGCCGCGAGATGTCCCGGCCCGCGTAGGCGATCCGGCCCTCCGTGACGGGGGCCAGGCCGAGCACCGCGCGCCCGAGCGTGGTCTTCCCGGAGCCGGACTCGCCGACCAGCCCCACGGTCTCGCCCGCCCTGATGTCCAGCGAGACCCCGTGCAGCGCCCGGAACGGCGGGGTGCGCCACCCCTTGGCGGGGTACTCCACCACCACCCGGTCCACTTCCAGGACGCTGCCGTGCGCCGGGGTGTCCGGCCGGGGTGTCGGGTTCGTCGTCATGCCTTCTCCTGCACGGTGGTGCGGGCCGGGGTGCCGTCGTCGAGCGGGGTACGGGTCGGGGCGTCCTCCAGCGTCGACGCCAGCAGCATCCGGGTGTACGCGTGGTGCGGGTTGGCGAAGAGCTGCCCGACGGGCGCCGACTCGACCACCTTCCCGGACCGCATGACCACGACGTGGTCGCAGATGTCGGCGACGACGCCGAAGTTGTGGGTCACCAGGATCATGCCCATCCGGCGCTCCCGCTGGAGCTCCCGCAGCAGGTCGAGCACCTCCGCCTGGACGGTGACGTCCAGCGCGGTGGTCGGCTCGTCGGCGATCAGCAGATCGGGATCGCACGAGACCGCACCGGCGATCAGCACCCGCTGCGCCATGCCACCGGAGATCTGGTGCGGGTACGCGTCGTACACGCGCTCCGGCCGGTCGATGCCGACGCGCTCCAGCAGGGCCAGCGCCCGCTTCCGCGCCTCACCGGCCGAGATCTTCAGGTGCAGCCGCATGGGGTCGGCGAGCTGGCTGCCGATGTGGAACGACGGGTCCAGGTTGGACATCGGCTCCTGCGGTACGTACGCGATCCGCCGCCCCCGCAGGCCGTTCATGGCCTTGCCGCCCAGGCGCCGCAGATCCCTTCCGTCGAAGGAGAGGCCGTCGGCCTCGCGACGCGCCTCGGGAGGGAGCAGACCCAGGACGGAGAAGGCGGTCTGGCTCTTGCCCGACCCCGACTCGCCCACCAGCCCGAGGACTTCGCCGTGCCGGACGCTGAGCGACACCCCGTCCACGACCGTGGCCTCGCCGTCCCGGGTGGGGTACGACACCCTCAGGTTCCGTACGGTGAGCAGCGCGTCGCCGTCGTCGTCGCGCGCCGGGGAGCCGGCGGGCGGGGCGTCGGCAGCCGGGGAATCGGCAGCCGGTGAATCGGGTGCCTTCGTACGCCACGGGCGGCGGGCGGGAGCCGCGTGACCGCCCTCCAGCAGGGTGTCCCGCAGGGCGTTGGCGAGCAGCCCGACCGAGGCGACCGTGACGACGATGGCGACTCCGGGCGCCACCAGCAGCGTGGGCTGGATGTACAGGTTGGCGAACGCCTCGTTGAGCATCGCACCCCAGCTGGCCTCGCTCGCCGAGCCCAGACCGAGGAACTCGATGCCCGCCTGGATGACGACGGCGACCCCGAACATCTGCGCCGCCTGGATGATCGTGGGCGCCTGCACCACCGGCAGGATGTGGCGGCGGACGATCCGCAGGTCGTTCAGGCCCGAGACCCGGGCCGCGTCGACGTACAGCTCCTCGCGCACCGAGGTCACCGAGGCGCGCACGAGGCGGAAGACGCCCGGCGCGAGGATGACACCGAGCACGGTCATGGCCGCGTTGGCGTCGGGGCCGATCGCCGCGATGGCCACCAGCAACACCATGATCGCGGGCGCGGCCATCACGAGGCTGGCCACCCAGCTGAACGCGGCGTCGACCCAGCCCCGGTAGTAGCCGCTGACCAGGCCGGTCGGGACGCCGATCAGCAGCGCCACTGCGACCGCGAGGAACGCGCCCAGCAGGCTCACCCGCCCGCCGTACAGCAGCCGCGCCACGACGTCCCGGCCGACGCTGTCGGCGCCGAACGGATGGGCGGCGCTCGGCGAGGCGAACGTGTCGAGCAGCGAAGGACGGGTGGGGCTGTGGGAGGTGAGCAGCGGGGCGAACACACTGGCCAGGACCAGCAGCGCCAGGACCGTCAGACACACCATCGCCACCGGGTTGCGCAGCAGGCGGCGCCCCACACCGGTGCGGCGGGGGAGGACGCCGGGCGCGTTCGGGGTGGCGGGCGTGGTCTCGCCGGGGGGATTGGTCATCGTACGCGCACCTTCGGGTTGAGCCAGCCGTAGGCGACGTCCACCAGCAGGTTGACCGCCACCACGATGAACACCAGATACACCACGACGCCCATGACCAGCGGAGTGTCGCCGTTGGTCGACGCCGTGACGGCCGCCGAACCGACCCCGGGCAGCCCGAACACCTTCTCGGTGATGACGGCGCCCCCGACCAGGCCGATGAACTGGAGCGACAGCACCGTCAGCGCGGGCGGCGCCGCGTTGCGCAGCACATGCCGGAACAGCACCCGGCGCTCACCGATCCCGCGGCTGCGCAGGGTCCGGACGAAGTCCTGGCGCAGCACGTCGATCACCGAGCCCCGGACCTGCTGGGCCGTCGCCGCGATCACACCGATGGACAGCGAGACGGCGGGCAGGGTGATCGACTGGAACCATCCCGAGGGCGACGCCGCGAACGGCACGTATCCCGTGGCGGGCAGCCAGCGCAGCTTGACCGCGACGATCACGGAGAGCGCCAGCGCCGCCAGGAAGCTGGGGACCGCGTAGCCGAGGATCGCCAGCACCTGGACCACCCGGTCGAGCCAGCCGCGCCGGACGGCGGCGGCGACCCCGAGGACGATGCTGAGGACCGTGGCGAGGACCAGCCCCGCCACCACGACCGACAGGGTCACCGGCACCTTCAGGGCCAGGCTGGTGGCCACCGGGTCGCCGCTGAACCAGGAGACGCCGAAGTCACCGCGGACGGCGTGGCCCAGCCAGCTTCCGTACTGGCTGATCCAGGGGCGGTCGAGGCCCAGCTCATGGGTTTTGGCCGCCACTTGCGCCTGGGTGGCCGTGTTCCCGGAGATGTTGCGCACGGCGTCCGTGCCGGTGAGGCTCATCATCGCGAACGCAGCCGTCGCGAGGACGTACAGGAGCACCAGCCCGGCCGCCACGCGGCGTATGAGGAAAGTCAGCATCGCAGCCCTCTCTTTCTGCCGTCGGTCGTCATGAGGCCGGGGTCATCTGGTAGATCGGGATGGCGGACTCGAACGGCTGCGGTGTCACCTTGATGCTGTTCGAGACGCCGTGGACGGAGTCGAGAACGTCCCAGGGGGCATTGAACGCGTTCGTCTGCACATACCGGTTGATCTGCTTGAACAGCTCGTTCTGGCGGGCGCCGGTGGCCTTGCGGGCCGTGGCGATGAGCTTGGCGAGCTTCGGGTCGAAGTCCTTGGCCGGGTTCCAGGCGCCGTCCGCGGTGAGCTGGGTGGAGATGTAGTCCCAGGGCCGGTACGAGGCGAGCTTGAACCAGGACATCGCGTACTTGCCCCGCTGGAGCGCGGTGAACAGCTCGGTGGACGGCACCTTCTTGGTCTTCACCCTGACGCCGATGTCCTCCAGCGCCTGGGTCATCACCGCCTGCTGGGCCGCCGCCACCGAGGACACGTCGGGCATCGTCACCGTGAAACCGTGCGGATATCCCGCCTCGGCGAGCAGCTTCCTGGCCTTCGCGGGGTCGTAGGGGTACTTGCCCTGGAGCGACTTCTCATAGGCGCTGCTCTCCGGGATGGCCATCTGGGAGGTCGCGGAGGCGTATCCCATGTTGATCTTCTTGGCGATCGCGTCGCGGTCGAAGGCGTAGTTCAGGGCCTGGCGGACCTTCACCTTGCCCAGGGCCGGCACGATCTTCCCGGCGCGGTCCCAGATGTACAGGCCCTCGACGGCGTCCACGTGCGAACTCACCTGGAGGCCACGGCCCTTGACCTGGCTCGCGCTCCGGGGGTCGATCCGCGCCCAGTCCACCTGCTCGCCCAGCAGCGCGTTGAGGCGGGCGGTCGGGTCACTGATCGTCCTGATGACGATCTTTTTGAAGGGGAACGCCTTGGTGTTCCAGTAGTCGCGGTTGCGGGTGAAGGTGTAGACGCTGCCGTTGGTCGTGCCGGACTTGTTCAGCACATACGGCCCCGAGCCGACCGGGCCCTTCTTGCCGTCCAGCGCCTTCGGGCTGGCCACCATGCCGGACGGATCGCCCAGGCTGGTGATGAGCGAGGGATCGGGCGCCGACAGATGGATGGCCACCGTGGAGGGGTTCACGGCGTCGACGGTGCGGATGGCCCTCAGCTTGCCCGCGGCCTCGTTCGTGCCCGCCTTGGTGTGCAGCAGGTTGGCCTTCACCGCGGCGGCGTCCAGGGCGGTGCCGTCGGTGAACTTCACGCCCTTCCTGAGCTTCATCGTCAGCACGGTCCGCGAGGTGTCGTACCGCCACGACGTGGCCAGGTTGGGCGTCGCCTCCGCGTTCTTGTCCAGGCGGACCAACGAGTCGAAGACCGGCTCGTAGTAGTTGATGTAGTCCCCCAGACCGGCCGAGGCCAGATCCCAGGGGGTGGCGGTGACCCCCACCGCGAGGGTCAGTGTCCCGTCGCCGTCCCCCATGCCGGAGACCGCGCCGCCACTGCACGCCGTCGCGGACACGAGGGCGAGAGCGGTCCCTGCCAGCCCCACTCGTCGCATCGCGCACCTCCTCACCTTGTGCCGTCGCGCGTCGTTCAGTGCGTCTGCCGGGCCCACTGGCCGCACAGCCGGATGCTTTCCTCGGTGGTGTCCTGCGCACCCCGGTCGACCTCGATGATCAGCCAGCCGTCGAAGTCGGCGGGCAGCTCCGCGAGGAGCCCCGGGATGTCCACCGAGGCGTGCCCCGGCTCGGCCCACAGGCCCGCGAGGACCGTCGTGCGGTAGTCCAGGTCCTCCGCCTTGCCCCGGGCGGCCACATCGGCGTGGTAGTCCTTGATGTGCATCGCCGCCACCCGGTCCCCGTAGTCGCGGAGGAGGCCGGGGACGTCGGCACCGGCCCAGCCCAGGTGGCCGATGTCCGGGCCGAAGGAGAGGGTGTCCGCGGGCACGGTGTCGAGGATGAAGCGGGTCTCCTCCTCGGTCTCCGCCCAGGTTCCCACGTGCGGGTGGAAGGCCGCGGCCACCCCGTTCGCCCGGGTGGTCTCGCCCATCTTCGCGAACACGTCCCGCACCCGCTCCAGCCGTCCGCGGTCGGACTCCGCGCCCACCGCGGGCCGCTTGACCCTGGGCGCCTCCTTGGACATGCCGGTGGCCACGAAGACCGTGGACAGGCCGAGTTCGGCCTGCTGCTCGCTGATCCGGGCCGTCTTGTCCAGATGCGCCCGCAGGCTCGCGTCGTCCTCCGGCAGCGGGCCGGATATGTAGCCCGGGGCGGGCGCGAGACCGTGGTCGGCGAGCAGTGCCCCGTACGCGGCGGCCGTCATGTCCGCGGGTACGTCGGCGTGGACCGCGCGGAGCCCCGCATCGCTGATGATCTTCAGCCGCTCGGGGAGCGGCGGAGCCAAAGTGGGGTCGATCCAGCCGTCCTCGGTCTGCACGAACTGAAGGGGGTTGATCGCGATCTTCTTCGCGCGGATCGTCATGCGGTCTTCTTCCTCACGTGGTGGGTGGCAGGGAGTGCGGGGGCGTCAGACGGAGAAGCGCGGCGCGGGGCGGTCGCAGGTGCTGTCCAGCGTCACGACACGCGTCTGCGTGGAGGCTTCCTCCACGGCGCACATCGCCTCCAGCACATGGAAGGCGAACGGGCCGGTCGCGCGGTGCGGGGAGCCCTCGACCGCGTCCGCGAGGTCGCGCACCCCGAGGCCGCGGCGGGCCTGCTCCTTGGTGCCGACGGCGCCGAACAGGCCGACCACCGGCTCCAGTACGGACCACTCGGCGTCGCCGTGGCGCTTGAGCCGCACCTCGCCGTCGAAGTGGTTCGGGTTCGCCAGGGACAGCGTGCCGCCGGTGCCGTAGATCTCCATGTACGGCAGGTCGGTGTCCCAGATGTCGAAGCTCATCTGCATCGTTCCGATGGCTCCGGAGGCGAAGGTGAGCACGGCCGCGGCGTGGGTGGGGACCGTGACGTCGATGGAGTCGACGGCCCGGTCGGGCGCGGTCACCGTCCGCCGCTCCGCCCCGATCCGGCTCGACCCGGTGACGGTCCGGATGGGGCCCAGCAGGTTGACGAGGAGGGCGAAGTAGTACGGCCCCATGTCCATCACCGGGCCGCCGCCCTCCTGGAACAGGAAGCGCGGGTCCGGATGCCACGTCTCGGCCTTGCTGTGGCTGATGAACGCCGAGGCGCCGACCGGCGTTCCGATGAGCCCGTCGTCGAGGGCCTTGCGCGCCGTCTGGCTCGCGCTGCCGAGGAACGTGTCCGGCGCCGAGCCCAGAACGCGCCCGCTCCGGGCGGTCGCTTCGAGCACGGCCCGGCCCTCCTCGACCGTCGCGGCCAGGGGCTTCTCCACGTAGACGTGCTTGCCTGCCTCGAGGGCGGCGATGGTGGTGCGCGCATGGTGCACCGGCGGGGTCAGGTTGACGACGATGTCCACCGACGCGTCGGCGTACAGCTCCGTGTCATCGCCCCAGGCCGGTATGGAGTGGTCGGCGGCGGCCTGCTTGGCGCGCGCCACATCGATGTCGGCCACGCGCACGATCTCCAGCTCCGGGTGGCGGGCCAGGCCGGTGACGTACCGGCCGAAGATGTTGCCGCTGCCCAGGATGCCGATCCGATGCGTCTGCTTGGCCATGAACGTAGTTCCTCTCCGGAATGCGACGGGGGGTCATGCGAGCTGTGCCGTCCACACCGTCTGTTAGTTCGCCGGGCCAAGGCAAGATGCCGCTTTTAGTTTTTTCTCTTGACTAAAGCTGGTCCAATGTCCAGCCTGTCGGTCAGGCCGGATCGCGGTCGGAACGCCGGTGGGTGCAAGAGGGAGCGATTAGGTACGTGACAGTGCATAAAAGCGAGCGGCGCGCTACCGATACGGCCCTGCTGCCCGCGGTGCCCTCCGCGTTGCGCAGCGTGCTGGATCTCGTGGTGTCGGGTGAGGCGACCAGCCGTGCGGAGATCGCGCGGCGCAGCGGTCTGGCCCGGTCGACGGTCGGACAGCAGGTCGACCATCTCGTGGGGCGGGGCATCCTCCAGGAGCTGGGGTCGAGCGAGTCGGTGCGGGGCCGGCCGCCGAGGGTGCTGACGCTCAGCCCGCGGGCGGGAACCATCGCCGTGGCGGACGTCGACACGCTGGAATCCCGGGTGGCGATAGCGGACCTCACCGGGCGCGTGATCGCCCAGGAGACCGTGGACATCCGGGTCGACGCGGGCCCTGACGCGGTGCTGGAGACGGTGGCCGGGCGGCTGACGAGCCTGCTCGCGGCGCACGAGCGCGACCCGGACCGGGTCCGCGAAGTGGTGATGGGGCTGCCCGGACCCGTGGACTTCCAGCGCGGCTGCCCGGTGCAGCCGACCGGAATGCCCGGCTGGGACGGCTACCCGGTCGCCGAGTGGCTGACCAGGACCTTCCGCGCGCCCGCCGTCGTGGACAACGACTCCAACCTGATGGCACTCGGCGAGGCCGGTCAGGACGGGATGGACACTCCGCTGCTGTGCATCAAGATCGCGACCGGTATCGGGGCCGGGGTCATCACCACGGACGGCGAGGTGTACCGGGGCGCGGACGGAGCCGCCGGGGACATCGGCCACATCCCCGCCGTCGGCGGCGGCGACGCCCTGTGTTCCTGCGGCAACGTCGGCTGCGTCGGGGCGATCGCCTCCCACCGGAGCATCCTGCGCGGCCTCGGCATCCCCGAGTCGACCGACGACGATCCGCTGCACGGCGTGCACGTCCTGGCCGAACGCGTCGCCGACAACGACCCGCCCGCGGTGCGCGCGCTGCGCCAGGCCGCCACCGAGATCGGCGAGATAGCGGCCATGCTGGTCTACATGTTCAACCCGCGCACGCTGGTGCTCGGCGGCCCGCTGAGCGAACTCCGCGACGACCTCCTCTCCGGAGTCCGCGCCGCCGTCTACCAGCGCGCCCTGCCGCTGGCCACCCGCAAGCTGACCATCACCACGGCCCAGCTCGGCAACGGCTCCGGGGTCCACGGCGGCATAGCCCTCGCCACCCGGGACGTCTTCAGCCCCGAGGGCATCGCCCGGATGCTGGTCGAGGACGCCGCGGAAGCGCCCGCGGGCGGGCGCTGACGGGGCCGGAGCGGGGCGCTGACGGCGTCAGAGCGGGGCGCGGTGCGCCTCGAAGATGGCGAGGCGTGAGGTGATGGCGCGCGACGCCTCGGTCAGCGCGGAGTGGATCCGGGGGACGCTGCTGCCCGCCGTGGGGGCGATGACCGCCAGGGCGGCCAGGTACGCGTGGTCCAGGCCGCGCACCGGCACCGCGACGGCGAGGTAGCCGGTACGGGCCTCCTCGACCTCCACGGCATAGTCCTGCTCCCTGATCCGGGCCAGCTCGGCGGGCAGCCGGGCCGGGGTGAGGGTGCGGGGCGTGGGGCGGTCCATCAGCGGGATCACCCTGGACAGCGGGTACTGCTCGGGGAGCATCGCGAGGGTGAGCTTCCCCGCGGCGCTACAGTGCAGCCGCAGGCGCCGCCCGCCCGCGGTGGACCGGGCCCGGTTGCGGTGCCGTCCGGCGTTCTCGATCACCAGCAGTTCCGAGCCGCTGGGCACGGCCAGGTTCACCGCGTTGTCGAGCTTCTGCGCCAGGTTCTCGATGACCGGCCTGGCGGCCTCGCGCAGGGTGCGCTGGCGGGGCGCGCGCAGGCCGATCTCGTAGAGCTGGAGCCCGAGCCGGTATTTGGCGCCCTCCCGCTCCAGGAGATTTCCGGCGACGAGTTCCTGGCACAACCGGTGGACGGTGGCCTTGGCGACCCCGGTACGGGCCGTCAACTCCGCGAGACTGAGGGCGAAGTCGTTGTCCCGGAAAGCGGACAGAATGAGGCCGACCTTGCCGAGAACCGACTTGGGTGTCTCGCCGAGCTGCCGTGGCTCTTTGTCCTTTTCGGCATACACGTACCCAGTCACTGCGCTTGACCTCCTCACGGCCACCAAAGCCGAGGAAGAGAACGATAGGCGCTTTTCAGGGACGCCGGAAGAGAGCGCGATGTGACCCCGCGGCGGGCCTTTTTGTCAATACCCGTGTCAATAGCCGGAAAGGCCGCCGAGAGCCGGCAGCACCTCCGATCCGACCGCCTCGATGAGCTCGGTGGGCGGGTCGTAGGAGCCCACGTGCTGGAGGAAGACCCCGGACACCCCGGCGTCGTGCAGGGCCGTGAGCCGTTCGGCTATCTGCGCGGCGGTGCCGAACAGACAGAATTCCCGGGCGAACCGCACGGCCGCCTCGTCGCTGACCCAGGCCGAACACACGGTGACGGCCGCGTCCCAGTCCTCGGCGTGCACCAGATCCGGGTAGACCCCCTCCACCGTGGCGGGAACGTCCACCTCTATTCCCGCGAGGGCGAGGAAGGGCGCCCCGCCGTTCTGCGCGATCGACGCGCAGATCGGTTTGATCAGCCGCGCCTCGGCCTCGACGTCGTCGGTCACCGCGCAGAACGCGGACACCGTCAGCGGTACCGCGCCAGGCCCCCGGCCCACGGCCTCGGCGCCTTCGCGCACCCGGGCGGCGGCCCCGGCCAGGGTCCTCGGGGACACCCCGCTGAGCAGGATGGCGCCGTCGGCGATCTCGCCCGCCAGCCGCAGGTTCTTCGGCCCGCTCGCCGCGAGGTGGATCGGGATCCGCGGCCCGGGGTCGCGCAGCCGGGAGTGGACACCGCCGCCGAAGTCCCACTCCCGCCCGTCCAGCAGCGTCCGCAGCATGCCCACGCCTTCGCGCATCGCCGCCGAGGTGGTCTGCCGCAGGTTGACTGGGCCGACCGAGCTGTTGCCCACGCCGAGGCCGAGGGTGAACCGGCCGGGTGCCAGCTCCGCAACGCTGCGCGCGGCCGACGCCACGACGGCCGGATGGCGGGTCGCCACATTGGTGACCGCGGTCCCCAGGCCGATGCGCTCGGTGGCGAGCGCCGCGGCGGTCAGGGTGGTGAACACGTCCCGCCACAGCAGCTGGGAGTCGGGAAACCGCACCTGGTCGAAGCCCAGCTCCTCGGCCCGTCGCACGGTCCGGGCCACCCGGTCCGCCCGGTCGCACGGCGGTACCCGGATCCCGATGCGCGGCCGCGTCGCCGGGGCGCTCATGCCCGCCCCTCGGCCAGGTCCAGCGCCACGTCCGTGATCATGTCTTCCTGGCCGCCGACCATGCCGCGCCGGCCGACCTCGACGAGGATGCTGCGCGTGTCCAGGCCGTAGCGGGCCGCCGCCGTCTCGGCGTGGCGCAGAAAGCTGGAGTACACGCCCGCGTAGCCGAGGCTCAGGGTCTCCCGGTCCACCCGCACCGGCCGGTCCTGGAGCGGCCGTACCAGGTCGTCGGCGGCGTCCATCAGCGGGAACAGATCGCAGCCGTGGGACCACCCCAGCAGATCGGCCACCGCGATGAAGGCCTCCAGCGGGCAGTTTCCGGCGCCCGCGCCCTGCCCGGCCAGCGAGGCGTCGACGCGGGTGACGCCGTTCTCCACGGCGACCACGCTGTTGGCCACGCCGAGCCCCAGATTGTGGTGGGCGTGGATGCCCAGTTCCGTGTCGGGCGAGAGGACGTCGCGGTAGGCGCGGAAGCGGTCGCGCACCCCGTCCATGGTGAGCCGTCCGCCGGAGTCGGTGACGTACACGCAGTGGGCGCCGTAGGACTCCATCAGCTTGGCCTGCCGGGCGAGTTCGGCGGGCTCGGCCATGTGGGACATCATGAGGAAGCCCGCGACGTCCATGCCCAGCTCGCGGGCGGCGGAGATGTGCTGGGCGGAGATGTCGGCCTCGGTGCAGTGGGTCGCGATGCGCACCGAGCGGATGCCCATCGCGTGGGCCCGCATCAGGTCGCGCACGGTGCCGATGCCCGGCAGCAGGAGGGTGGTGGGGACGGCGTGGCGGACGGCGTCGGTGACCGCCTCGATCCACTCCCAGTCGGTGTGCGCGCCGACGCCGTAGTTGACGCTGGACCCGGACAGGCCGTCGCCGTGGGCGATCTCGATGGCGCCGACGCGGGCGGCGTCGAGGGCGGCGGCGATGGAGCGGGCCTGGCCTGTGGTGTAGCGGTGCCGCAGGGCGTGCATGCCGTCCCGCAGGGTGACGTCCTGGATGTACAGGGAGGCCTCTGGCGTGGTCACTTGGCTGCCTCCATGGTCCGGTGTGCGGCCAGGCGCTCCGCGGTGCGCAGCGCGGCCGAGGTCATGATGTCGAGGTTGCCCGCGTAGGCCGGGAGGTAGTGGGCGGCGCCCTCGACCTCCAGGAACACCGACACCTTCGCCGCGCCGCGGCGCGCGCCGACGGGGACGAGAGTGCGCAGCGGGTCGTCGTCGGCGATCCGGTCGAACTGCACCTTCTGCTTGAGGCGGTAGCCCGGGACATAGGTCCGGACGCGCTCCACCATGGCCTCGATCGAGGCGGTGACCGCCGCGTCGTCGCACTCCGAGACCAGACAGTGCACGGTGTCCCGCATGATCAGCGGCGGTTCGGCCGGATTGAGGACGATGATGGCCTTGCCCCGGCCCGCCCCGCCGACCTGCTCGATGGCGGAGGCGGTGGTCTCGGTGAACTCGTCGATGTTGGCCCGGGTGCCCGGACCGGCCGAGCGGGAGGCGATGGAGGCGACGATCTCCCCGTAGTGCACGGGGGTGACGGCCGAGACGGCGGCGACGACCGGGATGGTGGCCTGTCCGCCGCAGGTCACCATGTTGACGTTGGAGCTGTCCAGATGGGCGTCGAGGTTCACCGGCGGCACCACGTACGGGCCGATGGCGGCCGGGGTGAGGTCGACCACCGTACGGCCGAGGGCGCGCAGCACCTCGTCGTGGCGGCGGTGGGCACCCGCCGAGGTGGCGTCGAAGACGATCCGCACATCGGCGAACTCGTCCAGCGCGACCAGCCCGTCCACGCCCTCGTGCGTCGTGGCCACCTTCAGGCGGCGGGCGCGCGCGAGGCCGTCGGAGTCCGGGTCGATGCCCGCCATCGCCGCCATCTCCAGGCTGCCGGACAGCCGCAGCACTTTGATCATGAGATCGGTGCCGATGTTGCCGGAGCCGATGACGGCGACCTTGGTACGGGTGCTCATGCCCTACTCTCCCTCCGTCGCGAACTCGACCGTGACCCGGCCCAGTTGACTGATGTGTGCCTCGAACCGCTCTCCGGGGGCCGCGGCCACCATCGGGCCCAGCGCCCCGGTCAGCAGGATCTCCCCGGCGCGCAGCGGATCGCCCTGGGCGGCGACGGCCGAGGCGAGCCAGGCCGCGGCGTTCAGCGGGCTGCCGAGGCAGTCGGCGCCGGTGCCCTCCGAGACCGTCCGGCCGTCGCGGGTCATCGTCATGCGCACCCCGCGCACATCGAGCCCGCTCAGCGGCACGGGGGTGCCGCCGAGCACGTACAGCCCGCAGGAGGCGTTGTCGGCGACGGTGTCCACGATGCCGATGTTCCACTCGGCGATACGGCTGTCCACGATCTCCAGCGCGGGCAGCGCGAACTCGGTCGCGCGCAGCACGTCGGCCACGGTGCAGTCGCGGTGCGGCAGATCGGCGCCGAGGACGAGCGCCACCTCCGCCTCCACCTTGGGCTGGAGCAGCCGCCCGGCCGCCACCACACCGCCCTCCGGGACCGCCATGTCGGCGAACAGCGTCCCGAAGTCCGGCTGGTCCACGCCCAGTTGGGTCTGGACGGCGGGCGAGGTCAGGCCGATCTTACGGCCCGCGATCCGCCGCCCGGCGGCCACGCCGCGCTCGACGTTCACCCGCTGCACCGCGTACGCGGCCCCGATGTCGCCGTCGGCGAGGTACGTGCGCACCGGCGGGCACACCACACCGGTGCGGGTGGCCTCCAGCAGGGTGTCGGCCGCCTTGGACACCTCCGGGGGAAGTCCCTGTCCGGTCATGAGGCGGCTCCCGCGACGAGCGGGGTGTCGACGCCGACGGGGCCGAGGCCGGTGGCGCCGCCCGGGGTGCCCAGCGGCTCCGTACGGCCGGGCAGCGGCTCGGTGAAGAAGCGGCGGTTGTCCTCGCGGTGCTCGGGCCCCGCCAGCCGGTCCACCGCGATCGCCTGCTCGGGGCAGGCGGTTTCGCAGGCGCCGCAGTCGATGCACTCCACCGGGTTGATGTAGAGCTTGCGTTCGCCCTCGTAGATGCAATCGACCGGGCATTCCTCCATGCAGGAGCGGTCCATGATGTCGACGCAGGCCGGGCCGATGACGTAGGCCATGTCAGTTCTCCTTCTCTGTGGAATGCCCGGGGAACAGCATTGCCTCCGGATCGATCACGGTGGCCGCGTTGTTCACGGCGGTGGCGACCTCGCCGAAGCCCACGGCGATCAGCCGCACCTTGCCGGGGTAGTCGGTGATGTCCCCGGCGGCGAACACCCGCGGCAGGCTGGTGGCCATCCGGGTGTCCACGGCGATCCGCCGGGCCTGAAGCTCCAGTCCCCAGTTCTGGAGCGGTCCCAGATCCGCGGTGAAGCCGAGCGCGGCGACGACGGTCTGCGCCGGGAGGGTCCGGGTGTCCTTGGTGAGGCGATGGCGGATCGTCACCTTTTCGAGGTCATCCGCGCCGTGCAGCCCGGTCACCTCGGTGTCGGTGATGATCTCGATGCCGAGGGATCGCACCTTCTCCACGGTCGCGCCATGGGCCCGGAACCGGTCCCGGCGGTGCACCAGTTTGACGGACCGGGCCAGGGGAGCGAGGGTCGCCGCCCAGTCGAAGGCGCTGTCCCCGCCACCGACGATCACGATGTCGTGACCGGTGTGCACGGACGGATCCGGTACGAAGTACACCTGCCCGCGGCCGAGGTAGTCCTCGCCCGCCGGCAGCGGCCGGGGAGTGAACGTCCCGACCCCTCCGGTGATCACGACGGCTCCGGCCCGGACCGTGGTCCCCGTGTCGCTGCGCACCACGGGGTGGCCGTCCTCGTCGCGGGACAGCTCGACCGCCCGCTGACCGAGGAGATAGACCGGGCCGTACGGCTCCGCCTGGGCCACCAGGCCGTCCACCAGATCGCGGCCGCGCACCGAGGGGAAACCGGCGATGTCGAAGATGGGCTTCTCGGGGTACATCGCGCTGATCTGGCCGCCGCACTGGGGGAGGACGTCCATGACCGCCACGCGCAGCCCGCGGAACCCCGCGTAATACGCGCCGTAGAGTCCCGACGGACCGGCGCCGATGATGAGGATGTCGGTGTCCACCACGTCCGCTGCGGACGTGGTGGCCGGAACATCGGTAAGAACGCTCATGAGCCGGGAGCGTAGGGACCGCCGTGGCCGGGCCCAATGAAACCGTTCCGTCTGGCGGGACACCTCGCTTCGGCGGAGGTGCCCGCCCTGGGAACGTGGCGCCACCACAGGGAAATCCCGCGCGGGAGGTCATGACCCATGAACCCGGACAACAGCAGAGCGGGGCGGCTGCTCGTCGCCTGTACGGCGCTCCTCCTCGTCCCCGCCTGCATGGCGGGGACGATGGACTCCGACGCGGGGGAGGTGAAGGGCGGGCCCACGGTGCGCGTCGCCCTCGGCGTGGACGCCTCGTACGCGCCCTTCTACCTGGCGAAGGAGCGGGGGATGTTCGCCAAGGCGGGCGTGAACGTCGAGCTGATGCGGACCGAGGGCGGCCCCACGGCGGGCCAGGCGGTCACGGCGGGCACCGCACAGCTGGCGGCCAACGCCGACTCCACCGCGCTGTCCCTGATGGCGGGCGATCCGGGCCTGCGGGCGCTCGGTGTCTTCCAGTCCTCCGGCCGCTATCTCAAGGTCGTCATGCGCGATGGCATCACCTCCCCGCGGCAGATCAAGACCATGGCGTCCATCCAGGGCCTCGGCCTGTACGCGACCCACGCGTATCTGCGCCGCCACGGCATCGACCCCGCGTCCGTGAAGATCCATCAGAGTTCCCCGCCCGAGATGCCGGGGCTGCTCCAGCGCGGCTCCATCGACGCCTATGTGCTCTACGAGCCGTGGGCCGCCAAGGGCGCCCAGTCGGGCGGCCACATCGCGGGCCACAGCGGCGACTTCGGGGTGACCTATGTGCAGTGGCTGCTGGCGGAAGACCGCTGGCTGAAGAACAACCAGGAGGTCGCGGCCAAGGTCTTCAAGGTCCTCGCCGAGGCGGACCGGATGGTGACCCGCGATCCCGCCGCCGCGGCGGAGGCCACCCACCAGCAGGTGAAGCTGTCCGCCGCGCAGACGCGGAAGGTGCTCCCGGAGATCACCTTCCGCGTCCGCGGACTGACCGGCGCCGACGTCAAGCAGTCCGCCAAGATCACTGGCTTTCTCACCGGGCAGAAGCTCATCAAGAAGTCGCCCGATCTGGACCGCGCCCTGATGAAGGGCTGGTACGAGCGGTACGCCGGTTAGGGGGTGTCGGGGCGGGTCAGCTCGACCGTGCCCGTCACACACGCGGTGCCGTCGTCCTTGAAGACGGACACGTCCAGCGAGACGCGCTGTCCCCCGGCGGCGGGTTCGACCGCGGCGACCGTCGCGGTCCAGGTGAGCGGTTCACCGGCCACGGCGGTCGCCCGGTTGCGCCAGCTCACCCCCTCCAGCCGGGCGTCCGGCCCCGACCAGTCGAGGGCGTACCGGACAAGCACCTCGCCGTGCAGGGTGGACTGCACGACCACATCGGGAAACCCCTCCGAGGCGGCGAACTCCCCGTCGTAGTGGATGCGGTGGGCATTCCAGGACACGGCGCTGAACCGGAACAGCTGCACCCTGCTGTGGGCGTAGCGGCGTGGCGGGCAGACCTGCCCGGCGGCGGGGGTGTTCACGCGGCGACCTCCCTCGGAGCCGTTTCTCCGTCCAGCACGACGATCGTCTCGTCCACGGCCATCAGCTCCCTCCCGTCCTCCGAGGTGAACCGGGTGGTCACGCCCAGCAGGACGAACGCCCCCGAGCGGCCCCCCTTGCGGTCCGCCGAGGTCACCGCCCGGGACGCGGTGATCCGCGCGCCCGCCACCGGGACCCGGCCGAGCCGCACCGACTGGCCTCCGTGCACCTGACGCACCGGCAGGCCCTGGGTACACGGGGACTCCCTGGCGGCCAGGCCGTCCGGGCGCAGGTCGTCCTCGGCCGGACCGTCCTCCCAGCTCATCATCGCCGCGAGGAACAGCGGGGGAGCCTCGACGGGCTCCCCGGCCGCCTCCCGGGCGCGGGCCCGGGCCACGTACGCGTCATCGCCCACGGCCGCCGCGTACCGGCAGAACTCCTTGACCGTCAGCACACCGCAGTCCTCGGACTCCCACCGGCCGATCAGCGTCCGGGCCCGCGCCACCACCTCCTCCAGCGCCGTCACAGGGCGGCTCGCAGCGCCCGGCTGATCCCCAGACCCGCGGTGCGCAGCGCGCCCATGTGGGTGTTGGCGTCGAAGCGGTACGTGGGCGCGGTGATCGACAGCGCGCCCGCCAGCGAACCCCCGCGGGCGAACACCGGCACGGCCATGCTCAGATAGCCCAGCCGGATCTCCTCCGCCTCCGTCGCGATGCCCTGCTCCCGGACCCGCTCCAGCTGGCACAGCAGCCGCGCGGGCGAGGTGATCGTGTAGCGGGTGAAGGGCTTCAGCCCGTTGCCGATCACCTCACCGGCCAGGGACTTCGGCGAAAAGGCCAGGATCGCCTTGCCGGTGGCGGTGCAGTACAGCGGAAGCCGCCCCGCCACCCGCGACTCCTCGCTCAGCCCGCGATGCGGGAGGATCTTCTCCAGGTACACCACGTCGAGGCCGTCGTGGATCGCGAAGTGGATGGTCTCCCGGGTGGCCAGCAGCAGATCCTCCATGTACGGCTGCGCCACCTCGCGCAGGATCCGCTGCCGGTGCACCCGCTGGCCGATCTCGAACAGGCGCAGGCCCAGCCGGTAGTCGCAGCCCGCCCGTTCCAGGAGCCCCCAGACGACCAGCTCCTGCGCGAGCCGGTGCACGGTGGCTTTCGCCACGCCCGTACGGCGCACCAGATCGGCGAGGGAGAGGGTGTCGTCGTCGGCGGTGAACGCCTCCAGGATCGGACGCACCTTGCCCAGGACGGAGTTCATCGAGTCGGAGGACGGCGGCGCTGCCGCGTGGTCGAGCGGGACGACGGTCATGCCGGGCACCCCCTCATCGCGACGCTTCGTCGAGGAAGTCCAGGCTGAGCGGGTTGTAGAGCTCCGCCTTCTCGTGCTGCGGCCAGTGCCCGCACTCGTTGAAGATCTCCAGGCGGGCCCCGGGGATCGCCTCGGTGATGGCCTCGGCCTCCGGCACGGCCCCGAACGGGTTCTTGTTGCCCCACACCACCAGGGTCGGCGCCTTGATCCTCGCCATCCGGTCAGGCCGCAGCAGATTGCGCTCGCGCCGCTCGACCTCCTGGAGCGCCAGCAGGTTGTCCACGTTGGCCTGGAAGTCGGGGTGGTGGTAGATCTCGTAGCGGACCTGGGTCAGCTCCTCGCCCAGCTCCTCGTCCCAGTTCGCCCACAGCAGCTCCAGCCGCTTCCGGGTGTCGGAGACGTCGTCGTTCAGGACGGCATTGCGGGTCGAGGTCTTCAGCCGCTCCATCACCTCCGGGTTGACCTTGGTGCCGCCCATGCACAGCAGCTGGAGCGAGGCCACCCGGTCCGGGTGCTCGCTCGCCAGCCAGGAGCCCACCCAGCCGCCCAGCGACTCACCGACCAGATGCGCGCGCTGCGCCCCCACCGCGTCGAGGTAGGCGATCAGGTGGTCGACGTAGGCGGGGATCTCCGCGGGGTGGTCCGGCTTGCCGGTGTAGCCGTGGCCGAGCATGTCGATGGCGTGGCAGCGGTAGCCCCGCTCGACGTACGCGGGGATGTTCCGCACGAACGCCTCCAGGTGGCCCGTCGTGCCGTGCAGGAACACCACGTGCTCGCCGTCCTCGGGACCCGCCTGGAGGGCCCGGGTGGTGATGTCGCCGGTCTGCACATAGGCGTGCCGGTAGTCGATGCCCGACAGTTCCGTCCAGATGCTCATGGCTGCCTTTCGCTGGTGTGGTGGTGCGTGGGATCGAGGACGGCGACGCCCATGCCGGTGAGCCATTCCGGCAGGGATTCGTAGGACAGCCGCCGTCCGGGGGCGTGGCCGAGCAGGGCCGCCATGAGCAGCCAGGTGCGCACCTCCTGGGCGCCGTTGCCCGCCACTTTCTCCAGTTCCTCGGTGGTGTACCGGGCCACTTCGTGGGTCCGGCCGTTTTCGACCAGGCTCAGGAACTCCTCGTCGAAGTCCTCGTTGATGGCGGACTCGGCGGCCCGGATGATCTCGCGGCGCCTGACGTCGTAGTCCTTCCAGTGGTCGCGGCCGTTCAGCCACGCGCCCACCATGAACTCCTCGTCGTCGCCGTGCGGATCGCGCCAGTCCGGCCACGGCAACCGGTGCGACAGACCGCCGGAGCCGATCACAGCCACCCGGCGGCCCTCGGGGAACGCCAGCACCGCGTCCCGGATGGCCCGGCCCAGCTGCTCGCAGCGTTCGAGCGTGGGCAGCGGATGGGCGAACACGTTGACCACGAGCGGCACGATCTCCACGTCCAGCCCGTCGAGCAGATACTGGATCGCATGCGACTGGCCGTGGTCGATCTGCAATTTGGCCGAGTACGCCAGGTCGAACCGGCCGCCCTCGACCAGGGTGTTCGCGATGTGCCGGGCGAGCGGCACGTCCACCGGCTGCGGACCCTCGGGGGTGCCGGACTCACCGCTGGCCACGCACTCGCCCACGCCGATGGTGAAGCTGGGGATGAGGTCCAGCCAGAAGCCGCGGAAGTGGTTGGAGCCCACCAGGATCACGGTGTCGGGCCGGGCCGCCGCGATCTCGTCGCGCGCCTCCCGCAGCGCGTCGCGGAACCGCTCGGCGCGGTCCTTGTGGAAGGTCTCCTCCCAGTGGGTGTTCATGAGCGTGCTGTGCGACGCGCCCACGCCCAGGACGATGTCGGTCATGACGGTTCTCCTTCCACCTCGTCGCGGGTGCGGGTGACGGTGTCGACGGCGGTACGGACCAGGTGGCGGGTCAGCCGCTCCATGGCCCGCACGTCGACGGTGTTCATCCCCATGGAGAAGTCGATCTCGAAGGGGGCGTCGGTGACCTTCGGCATGCCGACGCGCACCGTGGGCACGCCCCGGCCGCGCAGGATGTTGGCGTCGGTGGCACCGCTGTTGCCGCGGATCACCTCGTGCGGACGGTCCTCCAGCGCCTCCCAGCCCGCGATCGCGCTGCGGCACACCCAGCTGTCCGGATCGGTCCGGGTCCCGGGGATGGCGAGGATCATCTCGGCGGTGACATCGATCCCGGTGTCCTCCCGGATCGCGTCGACCGCGGCCAGGAACTCCCGCTTCGCCCGCATCGGGGTCGTGTCCGGGCCGATCCGCAGATCCACCCTGAGCGTGCAGGCCGCCGGGGTCGTGGCCGCCATGCGCGGCCAACCGCCGCGCACCGAGGCCACCACGCCCTGCGGTGCCACGGTGCCACCGGTGTGGCGGAGCGCGTACTTCTCGAACCACTCCTCCAGGCGCAGCGCGACCGTGCCCGCGTTCGCGATGGCGTTGTCGTACGGCAGGCGGTGGCGCGACCCCACATAGGTGTGCAGGCCGGGCACGGTGACCTCGAACCACACGAGCCCGACCTCGTCCCAGGACACCGTCCAGCCGGGCTTGGCGATCACCGCGTAGTCGGTCCACACCCCCTGCTCCAGCAGGAACGAACAGCCCACGCCCTGGCCGGTGTTGTACCGGACGCCGCCGGGCCGGGCGTTGGTGGGCATGCCGCCCGCGCCGAACGCCGCGACGAGATCGCCGGTGAGCGGGACACCGGACCGGCGGATGGCCTCGGCGGCCATCATCACGCACGCGGCGTGGCCCTTCGGGTTGGACGCCCCGAGCCCGGTCACCAGGTCGCCGTGGACGGTGGCGCGCGGCCGCATGTCGGGGCGCAGCTCGGGGCCGATCCAGGGGACGTCCTCGCTCTCCTCGCCCACCGTGAGGGTGTCGATGGGCGCGTAGAGCATGAGGTCGGGTCCGGTGCCGTCGCCGGTGAGCCGGGCCCAGGCGTTGGCCTGCCGGTCGTCGACCGGCTGCACCCGGGCGTCGCATCCGGCGGCGCCGAGGGTCTCGGCGATGTGTGCGGCGAGCGGTCCCTCGTCGCCCGTCGGGCTCGGGACGTCGACGAGCCCGATGATCAGCTCGCGCAGCCGGTCGGCGGTGATGTGGCGCCACGCGTCGGTGACCCAGGCGCCGCGTCGCTCGTCCAGCCCGGTCAGGCCCGCCGGTCCGCCGCCGGTCACTGGTTGATCCTGTGGACCTGGGTCATGGTGGTGCGCGCGATGCGCTTCCTGGCCAGCGGGAGGCTCACGGCGATCGCGGCCCCGGCCAGCAGGGTGAGCAGGGTACGGCCCATGGTCATGCCTTCTTGTCGCGGGTGGAGTGGGGTGTTTCGGGGGCGTCGGCGCCGACCGCGGCCAGCTTCTTGCCGTACTCCTCCTCGCTGAGGTTCCGCCAGGAGGTCAGCGAGACATCGGGGCGGTAGAGCTTCTCCGGGGGCGCGTCGGTGACGTCGACCATCCAGGCGTCCTGGCCGGAGAACTGGCCGTGGAACAGCCAGCGGACGGCGCCCAGGTACTTGGCGTAGAAGCCGAGCGTCTTCCATCCCTCGGTGAAGTTGACCATCACGCCCACGTAGCGGTGGTTGTCGTCGTCCACCGGGACGTAGAACTCGTAGTGGATGAACTTCGGGTAGGCGATGCGCAGGACACCCGGCATCGACAGGGACGCGAAGCCGGGGAACTCCTGCGCCTCGATCGTCGGGTTGATCTTGTCGGCCTTGCCGGTGTTGCCGATGTTGAAGGTTTCCTTCGGCGGCTGCATCTTCCACCAGCGCTTGTTGGACCAGTGGCCCACGCCGGGGTAGTCGGCCTCCCAGTGGACCTCGTCCTGCACCCGGAAGATCCAGCGCCCCTTGGGCACGATCCGGGTGATGTTCCAGGTGGGCATGGGCTTGAACAGGCGCCACAGGGCCGTCCGGTGCAGATACTTCGCGTGGCCCTCGTCGAAGCCGTTCTCGCAGGCGAAGCGCCAGTTGCCACCGCGCGGCTCGATCCGGCCCCCCATCACGAAGCCGTTGCCGACGAGTTCCTCGGGCAGCTGCGAGTCGATCGGGTGCGGCTCCTCGTCGGCGATCGGGATGTACACCCACACCATGCCGAGGCGCTCTTCCACCGGGTACGTCCGCACCCCGACCTTGCCGGTCAGCCGGCAGCCGGGCCCGTCGGTGATGACCGCGGACAGCTTGCCGGTGGGCAGATCGAACGTCCACCCGTGGTACGGGCAGCTCACGGTGCCCGGAAACTGCTGGTCACCCTCCGAGAGCGGCACCCCGCGGTGCGGACAGCGATTGTGCAGGGCGTACGCCGTGCCGCCGTCCCGGATCAGCGTGATCTTCTCGCCGCAGAGGGTGAACGGGAGCGGCTTGCCGGTGATGTGGCTGGACCAGGTGACCGGGTACCAGTACCCGCGGAAGCCCGACCCCGCCGCATCGTAATGGGGCCAGGAGGCCCAGTCCTGGCGGCCGGGTTCCCCCGCTGTTCTGCCGCGGCCCCGGCCGGTGTTCTTGGTATCGGGCGAGCCCTCGACCGTCATCGTGCGTGTCCTCCCGCTGCCGTACGAACCATGGCACCGAGAATGCGCGGCCGCGCCGGGTCTGCCTACGGACTCGTCCCGCTCAGCAGAACGCCCGGTGTCGCGGGAGCCGCGCGGCCACCCGGCGAGAGATCCCCCTGAAAGGGCGCCGGACCGCGGCGTCCCGCTCAGCGGAACCCCCTCCATGCGCGGGCGCGCCGCCGCGGTCTACCGTGCGCGCACTCGGCGAAGGGACCACGATGACGAAGACCATCGCAACCCCCCGGCCCCCGGACGGCTCGGCCCCCGGTGGTGGCGGAACTCGCGGTGCGGCCCTGTCCGCCACCGGGGTGGGCATCCGGTTCGGCTCCTTCGAGGCCGTACGGGACATCTCGCTCGACATCGCCGCCGGTGAGTTCCTCTGCCTGCTCGGACCGAGCGGCTGCGGCAAGTCCACCCTGCTGTCCGCCATGGCCGGGTTCGTGCCGGTGGCCGCGGGCGGCCTCACCGTCGACGGCACCCCGATCACCGGCCCCGACCCCGACCTCGGCATGGTCTTCCAGAGCAGCGAGGCCCTGTTCGACTGGATGACCGTGCGCCAGAACGTGGCCTTCGGCCCGCGGATGCGCGGACGGTCCCGGGCGGACCGTGCCGAACTGGCCGACACCTACCTCGGCCTGGTGGGGCTGCGCCACTGCGCCGACCGGTTTCCCGGCCAGCTCTCCGGCGGCATGCGCCAGCGGGTGCAGATCGCCCGGGTGCTGGCGGGCGAGCCGCGCGTGGTGCTGATGGACGAGCCGTTCGGCGCGCTCGACGCCCAGACCCGCCAGGTGATGCAGGACGAGATGGGCCGCATCTGGAAGGCCTCGGGATGCACCGTCGTCTTCGTCACCCATGACATCGACGAGGCGATCCTGCTGGCCGACCGGATCGCGGTGATGACCGCGGGCCCGGCCGCCTCGGTCAAGGCCGTCTACCCGGTCGACCTGCCCCGGCCCCGCGACGAGACGGATCCGGCCGCGGTCGAACTCCGCCGCGCCCTGCGGGAGGACATCGGCGAAGAAGTGCGCAAGGCCCTGCGCGACCAGGGACTCGACCTCGAGGGAGACACGATGACCGAGGAGACGCGATGACCACCGCCACGGCCGACACCTCCGCCACCCCGCGCCCCGGGAGACACCCCGGGGCGCGCCCCGGTCGCGCCACCGCCGGACGGCTGCGCGCGGCCGGGCTGTACACGGTGTCGGTCCTCGCCGGTGTCGCCGTCTGGCAGCTGCTGGCGGTGACGTACGGCTCCGCCCTGGTCGCCTCCCCGAGCGAGACCCTGTCGGCGGCCAGGGAGCTGGCTGCCGACGGCACCCTGTTCAACTCGGTCGTCGCCTCCGGCCGCCGCATCCTGATCGGCTGGGGCCTCGGCCTCGCCGTGGGCGTACCGGTCGGCCTGCTGATCGGGCAGATCCCGCTGGTGCGGCATCTGCTCGACCCCTACATCGAGTTCTTCCGCTTCATCCCTCCGGTCGCGTTCGTGACCCTGGCGGTGGTGTGGCTGGGCATCGGCGAATCGTCGAAGGTGGTCCTCATCTTCTACACGTCGGTCTTCATCGTCACCCTGAACACCAGCGCCGGCGTCATGGCCGTGAACGAGTCGAAACTGCGCGCCGCGGCGAGCCTGGGCGCGAGCCGCCGCCAGATCCTGCGCTGCGTCGTGCTGCCCTCGACCGTGCCCCACATCGTCACCGGGGCGCGGCTGGCGATGGGCAACAGCTTTCTGACCATCGTGTCCGCGGAGATCGTTGCCTCCCAGGTCGGCCTGGGATCGTTGATCTGGACCTCCCGCAACTACGGCCGCATCGACTGGGTCTTCGTCGGGATCATCACCCTGGGCATCCTCGGGTTCGTCTACGACCGCGTACTCCGCGTCGTCGCCTCCCGTGCCCTGAGTCGTTATGGAGTGAAACTGTGAGCAGCCAGATGTCCCGCACCCTCGTCCTGGAGCGCTTCGGCACCCTGCCCCGGCTGGCGGAGCGGCCGGTGCCGGAGCGGCAGCCGGGCCAGACGCTCGTACGGGTGCAGGCCGCGCAGGTGGGCCACCTGGACCTGAACATCGTGGACGGCGCGTTCGGCATCCTGCCCGATCTGCCCACCGTGCCCGGCACCACGGGGTGCGGCGTCGTCCTGGCCTCCGACACCCACTCCGAGGGCGCCCTGGTCAAGATCAACGGCAAGGGCCTGGGGATGCGCCGGGACGGCAGCTGGGCCGAGCACGCCGTGGCGCCCGACGCGGCCGTGTCCCCCGTCCCCGAGGGCACCGACCCCGCCCTGGCGTGCAGCTACTTCTCCCCGGCGGGCTCCGCCTGGGCCGCGGTGCACTCGGTCGCCGGGATACAGCCGGGGGAGCGGGTGCTGGTGACCGGCGCGGCGGGCGCGGTCGGCGCCCTCACCGTGCAGGTCGCCGCGCGGGCCGGGGCGGAGGTCATCGGCGTGGTCGGCCGCCCGGCCAAGCTCGCCCACGTCCCGGCCCCCGGCAAGGCGGTCCTGGCCTCGGACCTGTCGCCCGAGGCCGTGGGCGGGCCGGTCGACGCGCTCATCGACACCGTCGGCGGCCCGGTGCTGCGGGACGCCCTCGGGCTGGTCCGCCCGCGCGGCCGGGCCGTGCTGGTCGGCTACACCGCCGGACGGGAGCTGGCCATCGACATCGCGGACTGGCTGCTGGCCGACGTGGCGCTGCTGCCCGTCAACCTGATGTCGCGGGGCAAGGAGGTCGCCGCCGACACCGACGCGATGCTCGGCGACCTGATGTCCGGGGAGCTGACCCTGCCGATCGAGCGCTACACACCCGACCGGCTGGCCGAGGCGGTGGAGCGACTGCGCACCGGAGCCGCGGTGGGCAAGGTGGCGCTCGACCTGTCCTGACCCGCGTACTGACGGGCCGCCCCGGCGGCCCGCTCAGCGGACCGGATCGCTTGGGCGGACCGCCCCGGCCAGCACACCATCGGTGCATGGACCTCATGGACATCCAGGCGCCCCCGGCGGGCGCCTACGCGGAAGCGGACGGCGACACGTACCACTACATCGAGACGGGGCAGGGCAGCCCCACCGTCTTCCTCCACGGGGGCGGCCCCGGGTGCACCGGCTGGTCGGACTTCGGCCAGGTGTCGCGGCTCTTCGCCGCGGACCGCCGGTGCTTCCTGGTGGACATCCTCCAGTACGGCAAGTCCGCGAAGCCGGTCATCAAGGGCCCCATGTGGGACTACCACGCCGCCAAGACCGTGGCGCTGATGGACACCCTCGGCCTGGAGCGCGCCGACTTCGTGTGCAACTCCTGGGGCGGCACCATCGCGCTCAATCTGGCCGCCGTGTACCCCGAGCGGGTCCGGTCCCTCGTCATCACCGGCAGCATGCCCGTCTTCCACGGCCCGCTCGCCCCGCTGCCGGAAGGCGGCCGCCGCGGGCGCAACGCCCGCGACGTGTACTACGGGGGGACCGGCCCGTCGTGGCAGAAGATGCGCGAGCTGATGGCCCGCCTGGAGTGGTACGACCCGGAGGCCATCCCCGACGCCACGGTGACGATGCGCTACGAACAGAGCCTGGACCCGGAGGAGACCGCGCTCGCCGGGGCCTCCGACAACCCGCGCGGCGACTGGCAGGACCTCACCGGCGCGCTCGGCCGCATCCAGGCGCCGACGCTCTTCATGTGGGGCATGTACGACGCCTTCCTCACCCCGGACTATCCGCTGATGCTGGCCCGCATGATCCCCAAGGGCAATCTCCACGTGATGAACGACGTCTCGCACCACCTCCAGGAAGAACGCCCCCACGACTACTACACCGTCGTCTCCGGCTTCCTGAACCAGCAGCACATCTGACAGCACCGAACACGGCTGACACAGCGCGGAGGAAACGTGACCGAGCCTGCCCTGCGGGTCGTCGAACTCACCAGCCCGTTCGCCCGGTTCGCGGGCCGGCTGCTGGTCGGACTGGGCTACGAGGTGGTGCTGGTCGAACCACCCGAAGGCGACGCCACCCGGCGTGAGGAGGGCGGCGACGCGTTCGCCCACTGGCACGCCGGGAAGCGTGTCGTGACCCTCGATGTGGCCGCGCCCGAGGGCGCGGCGGGGCTGCGCCGCCTGCTGGAGGGCGCCGACATCCTGCTCGACGGAACCCCCGGCGGCGCGGAGGCGAGCGCCGACGGCCTCGGCCACCTGGTGCACGTACGCGTCACCCCCTTCGGCCTGACCGGGCCGCGCAGCGGCTGGCACGGCAGCGACCTCGTGGTGGCGGCGCTGGGCGGGATGCTCGCGCAGGTGGGCGACCCGGACGGACCGCCGCTGCGCATGCCCGAGGGGCAGGCGGAACACCTCGCGGGCGTGGGCGCGGCCATCGCCGCCCTGCTCGGGCTGCGGGCCCGGCGGCACGGCCCGGGCCAGCTCGTCGACGTCTCGGCGCAGGCGTGTGTCGCGGCCGCCCTGGAGGCGGGCACCCTGGCCTACCTCCACGAGGACCGGGTTCCGGGCCGCCCGGGACGGGTGCATCCGCTGGTGCCGCACGGGCTGTTCCGGGCCGCCGACGGCTATCTCGGCGGCGGGCTCGGGGGCAGCCCGCGCATGTGGGACGCGCTGCTGGAGTGGCTGCGCGAGGAGGGCGCGGAGGCCGATCTCGCCGAGCCGCGGTGGCAGGACCCGGTGGAGCGCAAGAAGCACCAGGAGCATGTGTTCTCGGTGGTCCAGGACTTCCTGAGCCGCCGGCCCAAGGCCGAGTTCGCGGAGCAGGCCCAGGCCAGGAAGCTGCCCTGGGCGGCCGTCGACCTGCCGCACGAGCTGCCGGACAATCCGCAGCTCGCCGCGCGCGACTTCTTCACCCGGCTGCGGACACCGCAGGGGGAGCGGACCGATCTCGGCTTCCCCTTCGCGTTCCCCGAGGGTTACCGGCCCGGGAAACTCGACGTGCCCGCCCCCGGCGCCGATCAGGGCCTGCTCGACGAGCGCCGCCCGGCCCGCCCGGTGGCCGCCGCCGAGGAGCCGGTGCGCCCCGCGCTGGACGGCGTCCGGGTCCTGGACCTGACGTGGGTGCTGGCCGGTCCGTACTGCACCAAGGTGCTGGCCGACCACGGCGCCGAGGTCATCAAGGTGGAGTCCGCGGGCCGCCCCGACCCCACCCGGTTCGCCCCCTTCATGCACCTCTCGCGGGGCGACCACACCGACCCGAACACCAACGGCTACTTCAACGAGGTCAACCGCAACAAGCAGAGCATCGCCCTCGACACCCGGACCGAGGACGGCATCGCGGTACTCCGCGAACTCATCGCGTCCTGCGATGTCCTGGTCGAGAACTTCAGCTCCACCGTCATGAAGAAGCTGGGCCTCGGCTACGAGGCGCTGCGCGAGATCAACCCGGGCATCGTGTACGTGAGCATGTCCGGGATGGGCCACACCGGGCCGCGCAACGGCTGGGTGTCGTACGCGGACACCGTGTCCGCGAGCAGCGGGCTGACCGGCCTCACCGGCTGGGGACCGGACGACGTGGTCGGTGTGATCTACGGCCACGGCGACATCGTCGCGGGCCTCCAGGCCGCGCTCGCCACCGTGGCCGCGCTGGAACACCGCGACGAGACCGGGCGCGGACAGCACATCGACCTGTCCCAGCTGGAGGCGATCGCGGCGCACATGGGGACCAGCCTCCTCGCCGCGTCGCGCCCGGGGGCGGACGTGGTCCGGCCGATGGGCAACGCCCATCCGCGGTGGAGCCCGCAGGGTGTCTACCGGTGTCTGGGCGCCGACCGGTGGCTGGCCGTCAGCGTCCGGAGCGACGCCGAGTGGGCGGCCGTGTGCGAGGTGATCGGGCGGCCGGAGCTGGCCACCGACGAACGCACCCGCACCGCCGAGGGCCGCCGCCGCGCCGCCGACCTGGTGGACGCCGCGCTCGGCGGATGGGCGCGCGGCATGCCGGCCGACGCCGCGGCCGAACTGCTCCAGGAACGGGGCGTACCGGCCGGAGCCGTGCAGGACGGCCGGGAACTCGTGGAGCACGACCCGCAGTTGCGGGCCCGTGGCTTCTACGTCCACGCCGAACACCCGGTCGCGGGCGGCTTCCTCCACGAGGGCCTGCCGATCCGCCTCACCCGCACCCCCGGCTCCCTCCGCAGCCCCGCGCCCGTGCTGGGCGCCGACACCGACACGGTGCTCCGCGAGGTGGCCGGACTGACACCCGAACGCATCCGGCGGCTGCGCGACGCGGGGGTCCTGCGGTGACCACACCGGGCGCGGCGATGACGCTTCCCGCCCTCCTCGACGCCGCCGCCGAGACCCACGGCGACCGGGTGTTCCTGCGCGTGGACGGGGTGACGCGCAGCTACCGGCAGTCCCGCGAGGCGGCGGCCACGATGGCGGGAGCGCTCGCCGCGCGCGGCTGCCGCCGGGGCGACCGGATCGCCGTCATGTCCGGCAACCGGGTCGAGTTCATCGATCTCATCCTCGGCTGCGCCTGGCTCGGCGCGGTGCTGGTGCCGCTCAACACCGGCCTGCGCGGCGAGGGCCTGCGGAACGTCCTGCGCCAGGCCGAGCCGTCCTTCCTGTTCGCCGAGGAGGAGTTCACCGGTCGCGTCACGGCGGCCGGTTACCGGGGCCCGGTGTGGACCATCGGCGGCGACGGCGCCCCCGCCCCGGGCGCGACGGGGGCGCTCCCGCCCGCGCCGGTGGGACCCGCGGACACCGCCGCCATCCTGTTCACCTCGGGCACCACGGGGGCCGCGCGCGGTGTGCGCTGCCCCCACGCCCAGTCCGTCTGGTGGGGCCGTAACGTCGCGGACTCGCTGCGCCTCACCTCGGACGACATGCTCCACACCTGTCTGCCGCTGTTCCACACCAACGCCCTCAACACCCTCGCGCACGCGATGACCGTGGGCGCCGCGTGCACCCTCGGGCGGCGGTTCTCCGCCGGTGCGTACTGGGGCGAGGTGGCCGAGGCCGGTGCCACCGCCGTGTATCTCCTCGGCGCCATGGTGCCCATGCTGCTGGCACGCCCGCCCGGCCCCGACGACCGCGCGCACCGGGCCTGGCGCGGCCTGTCCCCGGCCACCCCGGGCCCGGCGTACCAGCCGTTCCTGAACCGTTTCGGCGTCACCCTGGTGGACGGGTTCGGCTCCACGGAGACCAATCTCGTCATCGGGTCGACCCCCGCCCACCACCGGCCCGGCTACATCGGCACCGTGCGCGACGGCTTCTCCGCGCGCGTGGTGGACGAACGCCTCGCCCCCGTCGCGGACGGCACACCGGGTGAACTCGTCGTCCGCAGCCACCGGCCGTTCGCCTTCTCCACCGGCTACCTGGGGGACGACGGGCCCCCGCCGCCCGGCTCCTGGCGCCGCACCGGCGACCGGGTGGTCCGGGAACCCGACGGGTGGTTCCGCTTCGTCGACCGGATCAAGGACGTCATCCGGCGCCGCGGCGAGAACATCTCCTCGGCGGAGGTGGAGTCGGCGGTCCGCTCCCATCCCGCGGTGGCCGGGGCCGCGGCCTTCCCGGTGGCATCGGAGCTGGCCGAGGACGAGGTCATGGTGGCGGTGACGGTCCGGCCGGGCCTGGTGCTGGACCCGCCGGACCTGGTGCGCCACTGCGCGGACGAGCTTCCGCCGTTCGCCGTGCCCCGGTACGTCGACATCGTCCCCGAACTGCCGCTCACCGCGACCGGCAAGATCCGCAAGGCCGTGCTCCGCGAGCGCGGGGTCACCGGGCACACCTGGGACCGGACCGCCGGGTGCGGGGCGGCGGCCCGGTCCGGGGTCAGCCGCCCGTCACCCACTCCGTGATGACCTTGGCGTACTCCTCGGGCAGCTGCTCCGGCGCGGGCACGTGTCCGCCGGGAACGACCCGGGTGTCACAGCCGAGCGCCGCGGCGAACTTCTCCAGGCCGGGCAGCGAGTAGTGGTCCCCGTCCGCGCACACCGCGAGCGTCCGCGCGGTGATGTGCGGCAGCCGCGACTCCATCGCATAGCGGCGGACCGCCACATGGCCCTCCTCCACCCGGTCCAGCACCGTCACCGCGTCGATCACATAGCGGTGCAGCGCGGCCTCCTCGCCTTCCCGGTAGAAGCCGCGCCGCCGGTTCCACAGCTCCAGCAGATGGGAACCGTCGGGCCGGGGGTCGACGTGGTCGACCGGCTTGCGCCGGTCGGCGGTGCGCCGCTTCTCGTCGTCCACGAAGGGCGTGGCGGAGAGCAGCAGGCTGGACACGCGGTCCTGGTAGCGCGCGGCCAGCTCCACCGCGATGACACCGCCCGTGTGGTGCCCCACCAGGTGGAAACGCTCCAGGCCCAGCGCCTCGATGAGGGCCCCGGCCGCGTCGGCGAAGCGCTCGATCGTATGGGGCTCCTCGGGTTTCGCGGAGGCGCCGAACCCCAGGGTGTCCATGGCGATTCCCCGGTGCACGGCTCCGACCAGCGGCAGCACGCCCAGGTACTCGGTCCAGGAACGCGGTGTCTGATGGAGCATCAGCACCGGCTCGCCCGTGCCCGATTCGACGTAGTGCAGCTGCCCGAAGGGGCTGGGTACATAGCCGCGCAGCAAGGAGTCCGTCATGTGTGACCTGCCTGTTCCATCGGACGGAAGGGAGCGGGAGGCGCGCGCCGATGGCGAACACTGTGGCGGCCGACCACGCGCGACACCAGGCGGCCGGTCCGCTCTGTGAACCGATGGCCGGGACGTTCGGCATGGCCGACCGCACGCTAAAAATTCGACAGAGCGCCTCATGGCTCTCGATTACGCCGCGGGCACACCTTAGGGTATATGCCGATATGTCAATGGATCCGGCTGGTCGCGTACGTACCTGGTGCGACGAGCGGCTTCCCTTGCTCTCGGCGGTCGGCGTCCAGCTCACGGACCGCGAGGTGATGGAGTACGCGCTGACACAGGCGGTGTCCGAGCTGAGCGGCATCGCCGGAGCGGTGCACTGGTCATGCGGACCCGCGGGCAGCCATGAACTCCGCCTGGTGCTCGCCGGAGGGCTGCCCCGGTCCGCCCTCCCGGAGTGGGAGGAGATCCGGGAGGACGATCCGGCGCTCGCCCCCGCCCGGGCCGTACAGGACGGCGCGTTCGTCTGGATGCCCGCCGCCGACGGGCGCGTTCCGGAGGCGCGCCACCCGGACGCGGAACGTGGCCGTACGCACACGCACGGGAGGCTGCCCGAGGCGACCATGGTGGCCGCCGTCCCCCTCTTCGCCGAGGACGTCCCCGTCGGCGCGCTGTCCGTGTTCACCGGGCCCGGCGCGCCCACCACGGAGCAGCGCGGCTTCCTGCTGGAGATGGCCCGCTGGGCCTCCGGGCGGCTGTCCGGTCCCTCGCCCGCGGCGGGCCGGGGCCATGCGTGGTGGCAGGAGCAGCCGGCCGTCTCCGGGCTCCGCCAGGCCCTGGTGGCGGCCGAGGTCGGTTCCTGGGAGTGGGACATCCGTACCGGCGAGATGGTCTGGGACGCGGCCGGGCTCAGGCTGCTGGGCATCCCGGAGGACTACGAACGCCGCATCGAGAGCTGGGTCGCCCTGATCCACCCCGAGGACGTGCCGCGGGTCATGGCCGCCACGCAGGAGGCGCTGCACGGGCACGGTGTGTACGAGGCCGAGTACCGGGTGTGCCGCCCGGACGGCACCACCGGCTGGGTCCAGAGCCGCGCCCACCTGGCGGTGGACGGGCACGGCGAACCCGTCCGCATGATCGGCCGGGTGTGGGACACCACCGAGAGCCGCATCGCGCGGGAGTCCGTGGGACAGGCGCTGCGCTTCATGAGCGACGCGTTCTGGGCGGTGAACCGGGAGTGGCGGATCACCTTCCTCAACGTCGAGGCCGAGCGCCTCGTCGGGCCGTCCGTGGACGTGCTGGGCGGGCCGCTCTGGGACGGTCCCGCGGGCCTGGTCCCCGAGCTGGAGGCCCGCTGCCGGCGCGCGGCGCTCGACGGCACACCGACCGGGTTCGACATCCAGTGGCCCACCGACGGCCGCTGGTACCACATACGACTGGTCCCGGTGCCCGACGGGCTGACCGCCTACCTCACCGATGTCACCGACACCCGCAACCGGGCGGCACGGCGTGAGGCGGCCGACCGGTCCGCGGCCGAGCAGGCGGTGCGGATCCGCGAGCTGACGAGCGCGCTCGCCGAGGCGGTCACCACCCATGACGTCGTCGACGTGGCCGCCGCCCACATGCTGGCCCCGTTCGGAGCCTCGGGCCTGCTGGTCCAGGTGCTGGAGGGCGAGCGGCTGCACGTGGTCGGGGCCGTCGGATACCCACAGGCGTTCCTGCGGAAGATCGACGGGATCGCCGCGGCCGACGGCCACCCGCTGCTCCACGACGTGATCGCCTCGCGCCACCCCCGCTTCATCGCCTCGGCCACCGAGTACGTCGAGCTGGCTCCCGCCCTCGCCGACTACCCGGCCCTCACGGAGAAGAACGCCTGGGCCATCCTGCCCCTGATCGCCTCCGGCCACCCCAACGGCGTGTGCGTCATCTCCTTCGCCGAGCCCCGCCACTTCACCGCCGACGACCGCACCCTGCTGACCGCCCTCAGCGGCATGGTCGCCCACGCCCTGGCCCGGGCCCGGCTCTACGACGCCGAGCACGCCCGCGCCCAGGCGCTCCAGCGCGGACTGCTGCCCCAGGACCTGCCCACGCCGTCCGCCGTCACCGCGGCCGTGCGGTACCTGCCCGCCAGCACCGGCACGGAGGTCGGCGGCGACTGGTACGACATCATCCCGCTGTCCGCGGAGCGGGTGGCGCTCGTCATCGGCGATGTGATGGGCCACGGGCTGGCCGAGGCCGCCACCATGGGACGCCTGCGCACCGCCGTGCACACGCTGGCCCATCTGGAGCTGCCACCCGAGGAGGTTCTCGCCCACCTCAACGACATCGTCAGCGACCTCGGCGACGACTCCTTCGCCACCTGCCTGTACGCCGTCTACGACCCGGTCTCCGGGGCCTGCTCCATGGCGCGCGCCGGCCACCCCCCGCCGCTCCTGGTGAGACCCGACGGAACCGTGGAGTGCCTGGACATCGAGCCCGATCCGCCCCTGGGTGCCGCCGAACCCCCGTTCAGCACGGCCGAACTGCGGCTGCCCGGCCACGGGCTGCTGGTGCTGTACACCGACGGCCTGGTCGAGTCCGCCACCCGCGACATCGACGTGGGCATCGCCGAGTGCTCCCGGGTCCTCACCACCGACCTCGGACGGAGCCTCGCAGGCCCCGGTCAACCGCCCCCGGCCTGCGGCCCGGACGAGGACCACCGCGAGGACCGCAAGCGGCTCGACCACCTCTGCGACACCCTCCTCGACGCCATGGTGCCCGCCCAGCAGCTGACCGCGGACGACACCGCCGTGCTCGTCGCCCGGCTGCACCGCACCGCCCCCGGGAACATCGCCGTCTGGCGGCTCCCCGACGAGCCGGTGGCGGCCTCCCTCGCGCGCGACCACGTCCGCGGCCAACTGGAGGAGTGGCATCTGGACGACCTGGTCATGACCACCGAACTCCTCGCCAGTGAGCTGGTCGGCAACGTCGTCCGGCATGCGAGGGGCCCCGTCCATCTGCGCCTGCTCCGCGGCCGGACCCTCATCTGCGAGGTCTCCGACGGCAGCGCCACGACACCCCGGATCCGCCGGGCCGCCGAAATGGACGAGGGCGGACGCGGGCTGCAACTGGTCGCCGCGATCTCCCAGCGCTGGGGAACGCGCTACACCGCCGACGGCAAGTGCATCTGGACGGAGCAGCCCATACCGCCCCAGCGATCCTGAACACGCCCTCTGTGTAGGGCAGTTGACGTAGTCTCCTGGTTGACATTCCCGCCTGTGCGTCACGAGGTCAACCAGGAGGACGCAGTGCAGAGAAGCTCGCGCATCCGCAAGGTCTCGTTCGTCTTCGGCAGCGCCATCGCCCTGGTCGTCGCCTTACCCGGAAGCGCTCTCGCGGACCCGCCGAAGGCCCTGCCCGGCAACGCGGAGGCGCTGGAGCAGACGTTCCAGCCCGCTTACGACTACGACACCGACGGATGCTACCCCACCCCCGCCATCGGCCCCGACGGCACGCTGAACGGTGGCCTCAACCCCTCTGGCGCGCCCAACGGGCAGTGCCGCGACGCCCCGGACCTCGACAACACCAACGGATACGCGCGCTCCACCTGCAACAACGGCTGGTGCGCGGTCATGTACGGCCTCTACTTCGAGAAGGACCAGGCGTCGGTCGGCGGACACCGCCACGACTGGGAGCACGTCGTGGTGTGGGTGCAGAACAACCAGGCCCAGTACGTCTCCACCTCCGCCCACGGCGGGTTCACCACGTACGGCCGCGACCAGATCCGCTGGGACGGAAACCACCCGAAGATCGTCTACCACAAGGACGGGCTGAGCACCCACGCGTTCCGCCCCGCGAACACCAATGACGAACCGCCCGAGAACCACTACGGCACCTGGCAGTTCCCCACCCTGGTCGGCTGGAACGGCTACCCCGCCGGCCTGCGCGACAAGCTGAGCCAGGCCAATTTCGGCAGCGCCACCTTCGGCCTCAAGGACGGCAACTTCGCCGCCCACCTCCAGAAGGCCAAGCCGTCCGGCATCCCCTTCGACCCCAACGCATGACCGACCACCCCAGGTCAGCCCAGGGCACGGTCGAGGTTGAACGCGGCGCTGATGAGCGCGAGATGGGTGAACGCCTGCGGGAAGTTGCCGATCTGCTCACCGGTGCGGCCGATCTCCTCCGCGTACAGCCCGCAGTGGTTGGCGTACGTCAGCATCTTCTCGAACGCGAGCCGCGCCTCGTCCAGCCGTCCGGCCCGGGACAGCGCCTCGACGTACCAGAACGAGCAGATCGAGAAGGTGCCCTCTTCGCCGCGCAGCCCGTCCGGGCTGGCCTGGGGGTCGTAGCGGTAGACCAGCGAGTCGGACACCAGCTCCTCGCCCAGCGCGTCCAGGGTGGACAGCCACTTGGGGTCGGCGGGGGAGATGAACTTGGCCAGCGGCATCATCAGCACGGAGGCGTCGAGCACATCGTCGCCCTCGTGCTGCACGAACGCGTGCCGCTTCGGGGACCAGCCGCGGCGCATGATCCGGCGGTAGATCTGGTCGCGGGTCCGCGACCAGCGGGGCATGTTCGCGGGCAGCCCGCGGTGGGTGGCGATGCGCATCGCCCGCTCGATCGCGACCCAGCACATCAGCCGTGAGTACAGGAAGCACTGGGGTCCTGCACGGGTCTCCCAGACGCTCATGTCCGGCTGGTCCCAGTGCTCACAGACCCAGTCGACGAGTTCGCAGACGGTGTCCCAGTGGTCGCTGGCCAGTGGCTTTCCCCACTTGTCGTACAGATAGAGGGAGTCCACCAGCGCACCGTAGATGTCCAGTTGGAGCTGGTCGACGGCCCCGTTGCCGGACCGGACCGGGGCCGAGCCCAGGTGGCCCTCCAGATGGGACAGTTCCTGCTCGGTGAGTTCGCTGCGGCCGTCGATGCCGTACATGATCTGGAGCGGCCCGCCGGGGCCGTCCCGCAGCCGGATGTCCTCGGACAGGAAGCGCACGAACGCCTCGGCCTCGTCGGTGAATCCGAGCCGCAGCAGCGCGTAGATGCAGAACGCGGCGTCACGGATCCAGACGTACCGGTAGTCCCAGTTGCGTTCCCCGCCGATCTGCTCCGGCAGACTGGCCGTCGGAGCCGCCACGATGGCGCCGGTCGGCGCGTAGGTGAGCAGCTTGAGGGTGAGCGCCGAGCGGTGCACCATCTCCCGCCACCGCCCGCGGTAGCGGGACTGCGAGAGCCAGCGGCGCCAGTACCGCACCGTGGCGTTGAACAGCTCCTCCGCCTCGGCCAGCGGACACGGCCGCGGCCGCACCTCGCCGCCGATCCGGTCGAGCGCGAAGACCGCCGCCTCGCCCTCGATCAGCTTGAACGAGGACACCGCGTCGCGGCCGTCGGTCTCCACCGTGACGCTGGACGTCAGCGCGAGGGACAGATCCGGGGAGTCGAACACCGTGAGGCCGCCCTGCCGGACGCTCACCGTGTGCGTCTGCCGCCCGTAGTCGAAGCGCGGCGCCACCCGCGCGGTGAACGGCAGTGAACCGCGGACGCACAGCACCCGGCGGATCAGCCGGTGCCGGTCGGCCTCGCGGGAGTCGTCCTCGACCGGCATGAAGTCCTGGACCTCGGCGACACCGTCGTCCGCGAAGAAGCGGGTGATGAGGATGTTGGTGTCGGGGAAGTAGAACTGCTTCATCCGTGCGGGCGCGTCCGGGGCCAGCTCGAACGCACCGCCGCGGTCGGCGTCCAGGATCGACGCGAAGACGCTGGGCGCGTCGAAGCGGGTGGGGCAGTACCAGTCGATCGTGCCGTTCGTGCCCACGAGCGCGGCCGTCCGCAGATCGCCGATCAGGCCGTGCTCCGCGATGGGCAGATACCGGGGCGTGTCCGCCTTGCAGGGGCGGAGGCTCTCGGCGACGGTCATCGCAACCTCCCGCGCTCACCGGTCGCGGCACCTCGGTTTCAGGATACTTCCGTGAGCCACCGCCCCGCGCGGGCGCTACGCGGCGTCCGTGCCGATGGCCTTCAGCATCGGTACGCGCGCGGCCTGGCGCCCCGGCCACAGCGAGGCGAGCACACCGATCACGGCGGCCGCGACGAAGAAGAGGGCCGTCCTGTCCCACGGGATGACCAGGGGGACACTCTCCTGGCCGCGGACGGCCACCGCGCCGATGACGCAGCCGACGGCGACACCGAGCGCGGAGCCGAAGAGGGAGATGGTCACCGCTTCGATGCGCAGGACGGAGGCCACGCCCCGGCGGTCCAGCCCGATGGCGCGGAGCATGCCGATCTCCCGGACCCGTTCGAAGACGGCCATGCCCATGGTGTTCACCACTCCGAGGGCGCCGATCAGCACCGTGACGCTCAGCATGGCGTACATGATGTTCAGGAACGGGCCGGTCCGCGCGGTGGCCGCCACCCGCGCGTCGGCGCGGTCCTGGACCAGCAGCGCGGGGTTGTCCAGGGTGCGCCGGATCTCCCGCTGGAGCGCCGCCGTACGGCCGGGAGCGGCCTTGACCAGGACCGATTCGACGGAGAACCGGCGCTCGCCACCGGCCGGGCGCGGCAGGGACCGGTAGGACACGAGGGTGGGCGTCAGGTTCTCCGGCCCGTCGTAGACCGCGACGACGGGCAGGCTGGTCCGCTCATCCGTGCCGGTGAAGGCGCCGCTGACGCGGGAGCCGAGCCGCCAGCCGCGGTCGGCGGCCAGCTCCTCGGTGACGGCGATGCCGTGGTCGAGGCGGTCCAGCGAACCCTCCCGGACGGTGATCGGCGCCAGCCGTTCCACCGTGGCGGGGTTGACGGCGGTGACCGGGACGGTGTCGTCGCCGGACAGGTCGAAGTAGGTCTGCACGAGGGCGGTGACGGCGTCGGCGTCCGCGAGCCGTGCCACCCGCGCGGCGGTGTCATCGCCGACCTCCGCGAAGTCGACGGCCGTGACGCGCAGGTCCGAGGTCATGGAGCGGTCGACCTCCTGCTCCTCCAGGCGATTCACCGAGGCCACGGCCACCGTGACCGCGGTGACCATCGCGAGGCCGACCATGAGGGTGGTCGCGGTGGCCGCCGTACGCCGGGGGTTGCGGCGGGCGTTCTCCACGGCGAGCTTGCCGCGGATGCCCGCCAGCCGGGTCAGGGGGCGGCGCAGCAGCGCGGTGACGCCCAGGGCGAGCAGCGGAGTGAGGACGATCAGGCCGATGAGCAGGACGGGTACGGCGCCGAAGAGGACGTCCGTCTGGCCGACGGCGGCACCCAGCAGCAGCACACCGCACACCGTGACGGCCACGCCGAGGAGGGTGCGGCGGCGCAGCGAGGCGGCCGTGGACGGCTCGACCGTGCGCAGCGCCGCCACCGGTGGCACGCCCGCCGCGCGGCGGGCCGGAAGCCAGGCCGACAGGACGGTGACGCCGATGCCGACCGCGAAGGCCGCGACCAGGGGCGTGACGGACAGCAGCCGCAGCGGGGCGGCCGGTCCTCCGGTGACGCCGAACAGGTCGCCCAGCAGCGTCGCGACGCCGGTGCCCAGCGCGTATCCGGCGATCGAGGCGGCCGTTCCGACCAGGGCGGCTTCCGTCAGCACCCTGCGCATCACATGGCCCCGGCTCGCGCCGACAGCCCGCAGCAGCGCGTGTTCCCGGGCGCGGGCGGCGCTGAGCATGGTGAAGGTGTTGGCGACCAGGAAGGTGGAGACGAACAGGGCGACACCGGCGAAGCTCAGCAGCAGCGTCGTGAGCTTGTCGCCGTCCCCGGAGGCGTCCGTGGGCACGGACTCCAGCTCCGCCCGGGTGGCCGCCTCGACACCGGACGGCAGCACCTTCCGTACCGCGTCCGCGAGTTGTGCGTCCGACGTGCCGTCCGCCGCGGTCAGGGTGATCGCCGAGTAGCTGCCCCGGGCGGGGGCGAAGTACCGCTGGGCGGTGGCGGCGTCGAAGGCGGTGAGCGTGCCTCCCGCTTCCAACCGGCTGTCGTGGGCGGTGAAGGCTCCGACCAGCCGGACGCTTCGGGCCGTACCGCCCACCACGACGCGCGCCCGGCCGCCCACCCGGTACCCGGCCCGCTCGACGGTCCGCCGGTCCATGGCGACTTCCCCGGACGTACGGGGGCCATGGCCCGAGACGAGCGGATAGCGGACGTCCTCGCCACGGTCGCCGGGAACGTAGTTGACGCCCGCGGCCCGGGACAGCTCACCCATCAGGGAACCGTCGGAGCCCGCGACGAAGGAGGGGCCCTCCACCACACCGCGGGCCGTGGCCGCCGAGGGCAGCTGCCGCAGCCGTCGCAGCAGGGTGCCATCGAGCCGGGAGGCGTGGTCGGGGGAGTCCGGTTCGACCTTCACCGACACATCGGGCTGGGAGGTGGTCTGTGCCCGGGCGACGGCCGCCTTCACCGAGTCGCCGTAGAGCAGCGAGCCGGTCACGAACGCCACACCGAGCAGCACGGCGAGGGCGGGCATCGCGAAGCGGAGCCGGTGGGAGCGGAGGGTGCGCAGAGCGGTGCGGAGCATCGGCGGCCTTCGGGATCGGTCGAGCGGATCGGTTGAGCGGATGGGTCGAGCGGATGGGTCGAGCGGATGGGTCGAGCGGATGGGTTGAGCGGTGCGAGCGGGTTCGATGCTTCCGGCGCGGCACGGTCCGGCGGATCCACTGGATGACCGAAACGGGCCGCGGCCCTCCCTCGGCCGAAAGGCTGATGTGGCGCGCGCGGCACGGCCGTACCGTGAATGGCCATGATCACCGAGTTCCGGGCCCGCTCCCGCCTCCGTCGCATCCAGCTGTGCGTGGTCGGCGCCGTGTCCGTCGTCCTCGTGGCCCTGGAGGGGCTGAACGCCCCCTATCCGCTGGTGGCCTTGGCGACGACGGTGTCCGGGACGCTGTGCCTGGCCGCCCTCGCCGTGCCGCACCGCCTCTTCATCCGGTGCACCCTGCTCGCGACGGCCGTCTCCTGCGCGCTGACCCTGGTGGAAACGGGGCTGCCCCGGCGTCCCGAGAACACCCCGGGGCTGGTGGAGCTGAGCGTCCTGCTGTGGCTCATCACCCGCGCCGTGCGGCGCTGTTCCCCGCTGCCGGCCACGCTGCTCCCCGCAGCCCCGGCCTTCGCAGCCGTCCTCCTTCCGCTGCGGATCGCCGAACGGGGCGAAAACCTCGGCAGCGTGGTCGGCATGATCGTGGCCTGTGTGCCGTTCATGGTGGTGCTGGGGCTGTGCCTGCGCCTGTACGACGCGCTGCGGGCCCGGGAGCGCGAGGCCCTCCTCCAGGCCCAACGCCTCGAACACGCACGGGAGTTGCACGACTTCGTGGCGCACCACGTCACCGCGATCGTCGCCCAGACCAAGGCCGCGCGCTTCACCGCCGCGGCCGGTCACACCCAGTCCCCGGAGGACCTGGACCAGATGCTCGCCCACATCGAGCGGGCCGGATCGCAGGCGCTCGGATCGATGCGCGCCATGGTCTCCAGCCTGCGGGACCCCTCCGCCCCCGCCGCCACCAGCCCCACCGGCGGCCTGGCCGGACTGCGGGCCCTCACCCGGGACTTCTCCGCGGCGGGACCCTCCGCCGAACTGACCCTCGACCCGCGGCTCATCGACCGCCCGCTGCCGCCCGAGATCACCACCGCGGTCCACCGGGTGGTGCAGGAGTCCCTGACCAACGTCCGCAAACACGCCGCGGGAGCCGGGCGGGTCGAGGTGCGGGTCACGCTGTGCCCCGGCGACCCGGAGCAGTTGGAGGTGTCGGTGGCCGACGACGGCCGCGGCGCCGCACCCGCCGCCCGCGCGGAGGCGGGCGGCGCGGGGACGGGCGCCGGGTGGAACGGAGGCGGCTACGGCCTGGTCGGGCTGACCGAGCGGATCGAGCGGGCCGGGGGCCGTTTCACCACCGGGCCGCGGGACGGCGGCGGTTGGCACGTCCTGGCCGTCCTGCCGTTGGACGCCTCGTAAGGCTTCTCGGGACGACGGCCCGGGCGCCTGCGATCATGTCGGGTATGACGATCCGGGTGCTCCTCGCCGACGACCAGGAGATGGTCCGCGCCGCGTTCCGCATGATCATCGACTCCCAGCCGGACATGAGGGTCGTGGCCCAGGCGGCGGACGGCACCGAGGCGGTCGATCGGGCCCGCGAGCTGCGCCCCGACGTCTGCCTCCTGGACATCCGCATGCCCCGGCTGGACGGCCTGGAGGCCACCCGGCTGCTCGCCGGACCCGACGTTCCCGACCCGCTGAACGTCCTCATCGCCACTACCTTCGACCTCGACGAATACGTCTACCGCGCGCTGCGCAACGGCGCGTGCGGCTTCCTCCTCAAGGACGGCGCCCCGGGGCTGCTCACCGAGGCGGTGCGGGCCGCCGCGGCGGGCAACTCGCTGATCTCCCCCTCGGTGACCGTCCGCCTCCTCGCACAGATGGCGCCCCACCGCCGCGGCCCCGCCCCCTCCGAGGCCCGGCCGGACCGTACGACAGGGGGCGGGCGCCCGGACGGGCTGATCGAGCCGCTGACCCAGCGCGAACTGGACGTCGTACGCCGGGTGGCCCGGGGCCGCACCAACGAGGAAGTGGCCGCCGACCTGTACGTCACCCTGTCCACGGTCAAGACCCACCTCGGCAATGTGCAGCGCAAGCTCGCCGCCCGCAATCGCGTCGAAATCGCGGCCTGGGCCTGGGAGAACGGGATCTGCCAGGACGACCCGGCCTGACGGCTCCACCGGGCCCCGTCAGGCGAGGGCCGGGCCCCGTCAGGCGCCGGCCGGGCCCCGTCAGGCGCGGGCGAGCGCGTGCGCGGGCGGGACGCGCAGCGCCTGACGGGTGGGCAGCTCGACCGTGAGGAACGCGATGCCCGCCACCACGACCGCGACGACCGGCGCGAGCCACGGCGGACCCGCGGGCCACGGGCGGTGGAGGAAACCGGCGGACAGCAGCACCAGGGGGACGACGGACAGCGCCAGCCCGGTGGTGAGCGCCAGCCCGGAGATCAGCGCCGCCTCGCGCCGCATCATCGCCCGGATCTGGCGCGGGGTGGCGCCGATCAGCCGGAGCGCGGCGAGTTCGGTGCGCCGCTGGGTGGTGGTGGCGATCAGCTTGTTGGCGATCCCGAGCAGAAGGTAGCCGAGCAGCACGGCGAGCACCGCGACGTTGATCCACAGCTCGGGCGCGATGCCGCCCACGCCCCCGGGCCGGGGCCCGGAACGGTCGTCGTCCAGGGCCAGGCCCGGCCGGTCCGCGGCCAGAGCGGCCACCCGGTGCCGGGCCTCCCCGGTGCCGTCGGTACGGATCAGTACGCTCTGGTCGAGGCCCGCCGTGGTGTGTCCGGCGGCCAGGTCCCTGGAGAGCACCACGGGCCCGAAGCCGAGGCCGCGCGCGTACGTGGCCACCACCCGGGCGGTGACCCGGGCGCCGTCGCCGAGCACCAGCTCCACCTCGCCGCCCACGGGCGCGCCGCGCGACCCGGCGGCATCGGTGGAGACGGCGACGGTGGCGCCCGTCAGCCCCGCCAGGCTGCCGTCGCGTACGTCCAGGTCGAGGACGCCCCGCGCCTCCGGGGTCAGCACCAGCGCGGAACTGCTCTCGATCTCGGGTTCCCCCAGCATCCGGTACGGCCACAGCACGGTGGTCGAGGTGACCGGGGCCGCCGCCCGCACGCCGGGGGTGTCCCGCAGCGCGGGAAGCACATCGCCGGGCACGCCCCCGAGTCCGGGCGCGGTCAACCCCAGCTGCGCGCGGGTGGCGTCGCGGAGGTCACCGGACGTGGCTGCCATCACGGTGGTCTGGGTCAGGGTGTAGGTGAGGGTGAACACCACCGCCATCGCGAGGGTACTGATGGCCGCCGCGGAACGCAGCGCGTAGCCATGGCTGTTGGCCACCGCCAGCCAGGTCGGCGCCGAGACCTTCGCCGGAAGCTTCCGCGCCAGCAGTCGGCCGACGCCGCCGACCAGGGCGGGACCGGCCAGCGCGAGGCCGATCGCCGCGATGAGACCGGACACGGCGGTGGCCGCCGCCCCGGCCTGCGACCGCGCCAGCAGCGGGGTGATCGACGCCCCGGTGCCCGCCACGATCAGCGCCAGACCGGCCTGGGCGCGCGCCTTCGACGGCGTGCGGGGTTCGCTGCGCGACTCGGCGACCGCCTCGGTGGCCGGTCGGCGCGACGTACGCCACGCGGCGCACCGGGCCGCCACCCACACCACCGCGACCAGCAGCAGCACGGCCGCGACCGCCGGAAGCAGGCTGACGGTCAGCGGCAGCGCGTCCGGGAGCATCCCGTTCGACACCAGCAACTGCCGGAACCGTTCGGCCAGCGGATAGCCGAGGGCGGCACCGGGCACGGCCGCGCCGACCGCGATGATGGCGGCCTGGGCCCCGGCGAGCTTGCGGATCTGCCGCGGTGTCGCGCCGACGGCGCGCATCAGGGCGAGCTCCCGCCGCTGGGCCGCGATCGACACCGACAGCGCGCCGGCCACGATGAATCCGACGACCAGCAGCGTGACCCCGGCCAGCGAGCCCGCCAGCATGGGCAGCAGGGAGCGGGCGGCGGTCGTGCCGGGTGCCTCGGCGTCACCCCGGGCCGCCCCCGTCGACACGGTCAGTCCGCTGTCCCGCAGGGCGCGGCGGACCTCGGTGGCGACCGAGTCGGCGGCGCCCGGTTCGGCGCGCACCGCGATCAGGTCGACGGAATCCGAGGCGGGACGGGGGCCGTGGCCGGTCAGCCGCGCCGCCGTGGCGTCGGCGAACCACAGACCGCTTCCCGAGGCGTCGACCACGGCGGAGACCCGGTAGCGGGCCGAGCGCCCGGCGGCGGCCACCGTGACGCGGTCGCCGGGTCGTGCGCCCGCGGCCGCGGCGGTACGGCGGTCCAGGGCCACGTCCTGCGGACCGGCCGGGGGCGTGCCGTCGACCCGGGGACGGGGCAGGAGGGTGGTCGAGGACCAGCCGTGTCCGGTGACACCCGGATCGTCCGCCGGTACGGCCTCGCCGTCCCGGGTGATGACGGCGGCGGGGAAGCTCCGGTCGCCGACCGCCTCGGCCACGCCGGGCAGTTCCGCCACCCGGCCGACGACATCGCCCGGCACCCTGGCCCGTTCCGGCAGCGCGATCGGCAGGTCCCCGGCCGGGTGGAAGGTCTGGCTGCCGGACACGACGACGTCGGCGACGGCGAGCCGCATCACCGGCGCGTGCGAGCGCCACCCCGACTCGGCCAGCACGCCGATGCCGGTGACCATCGCCGCGCCCCCCAGCGTCGCGCACGTGACGGCCAGCAGCGCGGCGATCCTGCGGCGCATCATGTGCCACGCGAGGTACAGCATCGTCACTCCGTTTCCAGCGTGGTCACGCACTGGGCCAACTCGGCGGCCGTGGGCGCCTTCAGCGTCTCGACGACCCGCCCGTCGGCCATGACCATCGCGAGGTCCGCCCGCGCGGCGGCGGCCGGGTCGTGGGTGACCATCACCACCGTCTGGCCGAGGCCGTCCACCAGGTCGCGCAGCAGCCCCAGCACCTCACGGGCGGTCCGCAGATCCAGCGCGCCCGTGGGCTCGTCGGCGAACACCACCGCGGGCCGGGACACCAACGCCCGGGCGATCGCGGCGCGTTGCTGCTGGCCGCCGGAGAGTTCGGCCGGGCGGTATGTGAGCCGCCCCGTCATCCCGACCCGCTCGATGAGTCCGCTCACCCACGCCTGGTCGGGTTTCTCACCGGCGAGCCGCAGCGGCAGCAGGATGTTGTCCTCGATGGTGAGCGACGGCACCAGGTTGTAGGACTGGAAGACGAAGCCCACGGAGCGTCTGCGCAGCTCGGTGCGGCGGGCCTCGTCCAGCCCGCCGATCTCCGTACCGTCGATGAAGGCGCGCCCGCCGGTGGGCGAGTCCAGCCCGGCGGCGCAGTGCATCAGGGTGCTCTTGCCGGAGCCCGACGGCCCCATCACGGCGACGAACGTGCCGCGCTCCACGGTCAGCGACACCTCGTCCAGGGCGCGGACGCCACCCGGATACGTCTTGGTGACACCGGCCAGCTCCACCGCCGGTGTGTGACGGGACGTCAGGGCCTCGCGGTCCTGGGCGCGGATGAGCCTCATGAGCGCCGCCCATGCCTGCGGTGGTGGACGACGAGCGCGACGGCACACGCGAGGGTGGCCACGCCGCAGCCGATGCCGACGAACACGCTCAAGCCCCCGATGGACGACGTCACCATGTTGGCGACCGCGAAGACCACCAGCAGCAGCCACAGCACGGGACGGACGAACCCGGTCCCGTCACCCGCGGGCTCCGGCCGTGGTGTCTCCGGGCCCGCGAAACCGCGGTAGGGATCGGTCACGTCAAGCTCCTCGTACGTCGGGGGTTGGGCACGCACCGACGCTACGAGCGGGCGCCGCCACCGGCGATCCGGCCAGCGGGAGCCCCGGGGTACAGCAGGCTGTACCCCGGGGCGGGAAGAGGTGACGGCGTCTTACGGGGTGCCTTATCGTCCCGGCCCAGGAGGTGGGGATGGACACGCACAGGGCCACGCGGGACGACGCCACGCGGGCCGATGCCCCGGGGTCCGACGCCACCCCGGGCGATGCCACGGCGGCCGACGCCACGCGGGCCGACCCGGGGCCCGTCCGCCCGTGGGACGTGTTCGCCCGCGGCCGGACCGTCCTGGACGCCTTCGACCAGCTCGCGGGCGGGCTCGCCACCTCGATCCTGGCCGTGGTGATGCTGGTGTGGCTGGCCGCCGTCGCGGTGGCCTGCCTCGTCGGCGTCGGACTGTTCCTGGTGCCCGCCACCCTGCGCGGGCTGCGTGCCGTGGCCAACCGGGAGCGCGCCCGGCTGTCCCGGTGGGGCCCGGAAGTCCTCGTCCCGGAGCCGGGCCCGCGGCGGCTTCGGGCCGCCGTCGCGGACCCCGTCGTCCGGCGGGAGGCGCGCTGGCTGGTCTGCCACGGCACCGCCGGTCTGCTGCTCGCGCTGACCGGTCTGACGCTGCCGCTCTCCGCGGCCACGGACGCCACGTTCCCGCTGTGGTGGCGGCTGGTGCCACCGGAGTAGGCCGCGCCGTCCCCCGTGCCGCTGTGGATCGTGCACGACTGGCCCGGCGCCTTCGCGGTCTGCCTGCTGGGCCTCGGCTGGATCGCCGTCATCGTGGGCGTGGCACCGGGCATGGCGTGGCTCCAGGCGTGGCCGGGGCGCCGGCTGCTCGCGGCCGCCCCGGGGACCGACCTGGCCCTGCGCGTCGCCCAGCTCACCGCGACCCGGGCCGCCGCGCTGGACGCGCACGCCACCGAGCTGCGGCGGATCGAGCGGTCGCTGCACGACGGGACGCAGAACCGCATGGTCGCCGTCACCGTCCTGCTCGGCGCGGCCCGCCGCGCCGTGGCCCGCGACCCGTCCCGCGCCGACGCCCTCCTCGAACAGGCCCAGAGCGCCGCTGAGCAGGCGCTCGCCGAACTCCGCGGCGTCGTCCGCAGCATCCTGCCGCCGGTGCTGGCCGACCGGAGCCTGACCGACGCGCTCACCGGCCTGGCCGCCGGTTCCCCGGTGCCGTGCCGGATCGACGCCGACGTGCCCGGCCGGTGTGCCGCGTCCGTCGAGGCCACCGCCTACTTCGTGGTGGCCGAGGCGCTCACCAACGTGGCCCGGCACAGCCACGCCCGGAACGTCACCGTCACCGTCACCGTCCGCCGTCACGACGGCCGACTGCGGCTGCGCATCACCGACGACGGCCGCGGGGGAGCGGACGAGCACGGCGGATCCGGGCTCGTCGGCATCCGCCGCCGCACCGAAGCACACGACGGGACGCTCGTCCTGACCAGCCCACCCGGTGGGCCCACGACCCTGGAGGTGGACCTGCCATGCGGATTGTGATCGCCGAGGACGATCCGCTGCTGCGCGAAGGGCTCGCGCTGCTGCTGCGCGCGGAGTCCCTCGATGTCGTGGCCACCACCGGCACCCCCGACGGCTTCCTGGACGCCGTCGGGACCTACGCCCCCGACATCGCCATCGTGGACGTCCGGATGCCCCCGACCCACACCGACGAGGGGATCGCCGCGGCCGTTGAGGCCCGGCGCCGCCGCCCCGACCTGGCCGTCCTCGTGCTGTCCGCCTACGTCGAGCAGGCCTTCGCCACCGACCTGCTCGCCGACGGCAGCGCCCGGCTCGGCTACCTCCTCAAGGAACGGGTCGGCCGCGTCGAGGAGTTCCTGACCGCGCTGCACCGGGTGGCGGACGGCGGCACCGCCATCGACCCCGAGGTCGTCGCGCAGCTCTTCGCCCGCACCCGGCCCGACACCCGTCTCGACCGGCTCAGCCCGCGGGAACGCGACGTCCTGGCGCTGATGGCCGAGGGGCTCGGCAACACCGCCGTCGCCGAGCGGCTCGTGGTCACCGAAGGCGCCGTCCACAAGCACATCCGTAACATCTTCGCCAAGCTCGGACTGGCCCCCACCGACCGCACCGACCGGCGCGTGGCCGCCGTGCTCCACTATCTGGACGACGCCCAGCGCCGGGCCTGAAACCCACCCGGGGTGGGCAGCGTTCCCCCGCACGGATCGTCGAAGAGATCGGAAGGTTCGTATGAGTGGCACGCACCGGTCGCGGCAGTGGTACGAGGGTGACTCCCGCGACGCGTTCATCCACCGTGCCTGGATGCGGCGCGGCCTCCCGGACCACGCCTTCGACGGACGACCGCAGATCGTCATCTGCAACACCTGGTCCGAACTCACCCCCTGCAACAGCCACTTCCGCGAAATCGCCGACCATGTGAAACGGGGCGTGTGGGAGTCCGGCGGGGTGCCGCTGGAGCTGCCCGTGCCGTCGCTGGGGGAGACCCTGCTGCGCCCGACTGCGATGTTCTTCCGCGACCTCGCCGCGATGGTGACCGAGGAACTCATCCGGGCCAACCCCGTCGACGGCGTGATCCTGCTCGGCGGCTGCGACAAGACCGTACCGTCCCTGCTGCTGGGCGCCGCGTCGGTCGACCTGCCCACCCTGATGGTCACCGGCGGCCCCATGCTGAACGGCGCGTGGAAGGGGCGCCCGCTGGGCTGCGGCACCGGGGTGTGGGAGCTGAGCGAGGAGGTGCGGGCGGGCCGGATGGACCGCTCCGAGTTGCGCCGCGCCGAGTCGGCGATGATCCGCAGCCGGGGACACTGCAACACCATGGGCACGGCGTCCACCATGGCCTGTGCCGCCGAAGCGCTGGGCATGACCCTGCCCGGCAACGCGGGGCTCCCGGCCCCCGACAGCCGGCTGCTGGAGCTGTCCCACGCCGCGGGCAACCGCATCGTCGACATGGTGCGCGAGGACCTGCGGCCCAGCGCCGTCCTGACCGCGGAGGCGCTGCGGAACGCGGTGCGCGCGGTGGCCGCCATCGGCGGCTCCACCAACGCGGTCGTCCATCTGCTGGCCCTCGCCCGCCGGGTCGGGGCGGACTTCGGCCTGGACGACATCGACCGCGCGGGCCGCGGCATCCCCCTGCTCGCCGATGTGCAGCCCGCCGGATCCCACCTCATGGAGGACTTCCACCGCGCCGGTGGCCTGGACGCCGTCCTCGGGGAGATCAGGGACCAGCTGGAACCGGCCCTCACCGTCTCCGGCCGCCCCCTCACCGAGCAGCTGTCCGGCCTGGCCGGCACCGACACCACCGTCATCCGTACCGCCGACGAGCCGATCGCCCACCAGGCCGGGCTCGCCGTGCTGCGCGGCAACCTCTGTCCCGACGGAGCCGTCATCAAGCCCGCCGCCGCGACACCGGAGCTGCTGCGCCACCGGGGCCGAGCCGTGGTGTTCGACGGGATCGAGGACTTCCGTACCCGGATCGACGACCCGGACCTGCACGTCGACGCGTCCGATGTGCTGGTCCTGCGCGGCTGCGGACCGCGTGGCTACCCCGGCATGCCCGAGGTGGGAAACATGCCCCTGCCGCCCGCGGTGCTCCGGGCCGGGGTGCGGGACATGGTGCGGATCAGCGACGCGCGGATGAGCGGAACCGCCTTCGGCACCGTCGTCCTGCACATCGCGCCCGAGTCGGCGGCGGGCGGCCCGCTGGGGCTGGTGCGGACCGGCGACTGGATAGAACTGGACGTCGAGCGGCGGCTGCTGGGGCTGGACGTCCCCGACGAGGAACTCGCCGCACGGCAACCGGTGACCGCCGCCGCCCCACCGGCCACCGGCGGATGGGAGCAGATCTACCGCGACCACGTCGAACAGGCCGACCGCGGCGCCGGACTGGACTTCCTCAGCGGCACCCGCGGATCCTTCGTCGCCCGCGAATCACACTGACGTGACGCACACAGCGGCGTCAGACGTGACGCCCACAGCGGGGTCACAGGAACGACCCAGGCCCGGGAAAGGTTCGCCGACTACCCTCCGGGCATGCCCACGACGCGCTCCACGGACGACGCACTGGCGCAGACCGCCGTACGAGCCCTGATCTCCCAGGCGGAGCTGACCCCCAAACCGGGCCTCGCGGACACCCGCGACCTCCAGGCCCGCGCCACCGGCACCGATCTGCTCGCCCTGCGCTGGTCGGCCAAGTCGCTGGCGCCCGGATTCGCGGCCATGGCCGCCGCCGCCCGGCGCCCCGGCGAGCCGACGCGTGCGCTCCGCGAGGAGCTGGGCGCCATCGGCCGCTGCGCCGAGTGGACCATGGCGCGGGCCGGTGGCGGCCCGGTCACCGGCCGTCTGCACCACGGGGCGCTGTGGGTGCTGGGGCTGCTGGTGGCGGCCGCCGCCCTGGAACC
>NZ_RIBZ01000320.1:0-43997 GCF_003721215.1 Streptomyces botrytidirepellens | reverse complement strand
AGCGCCCTGGCCCGCACCGGGCGGGTCGCGCTGCGCCGCACCATCGCGCCGACGGCCGCGGTCAGCCGCTCGTCGCGGACCAGCGGACCGGCGCCGTCGACCAGGGCGGTGTGCAGCCGCAACAGGGCGCGCCCCAGGACCGGGTCGTCCAGCACGGGCTGGTCGAACAGCGGCAGCGGCACCGGCCCGTCCCCGCCGCCTCCCGCGTCGGCGAGGACGCCCCGCATCACATCCGGGCCGATGTGCATGATGCGGTACTTGTAGCCGAGTTCGGCGGCCGCCTCCCCGTCATGCGGATCGTCCGGGTTGAACACCATCACCATGCCTGCCCCGCTGGTGCGCAGCGCGCCCCGGCAGCGGAAGCGCTGCGCGCCGATCTCGGTGACGGCGAAGGAGTAGGTGTCGTGGCTGTGCGGATGGAAACGATGACTGAAGAAGTGCGCGTGCATGGCCTCGACGGACCGCTCCGGGTCACGCCAGTACCGCGCCCAGTCCCCCGAACCCCCGCCGCCCGCCGCACCGCCTCCGCCCATCACCCCATTCTGCCGTCTCGCACCAGCGTTCAATACGGGGCCTCGGGGGCCGGGCGAAGGTGACGGCATGCGATTCGACACCAAGATCGCCGTCATCGTCCGGGACGACCTCGCCGACTGGCAGAAGCTGAACGTGACGGCCTTCCTCTCCAGCGGGCTCTCCCACGCCACCGACGAGATCGTCGGCAAGCCGTACGAGGACGCCTCGGGCAACACGTACCTCCCGATGTTCCGCGAACCGGTCCTCGTCTACGCCGCCGACGCCCCCGGCCTCTTCCGCGCCCACAGCCGCGCCCTCACCCGCGCCCTCCCGACGGCCCTCTACACGGAGGAGCTGTTCGGCACCGACAACGAGGACGACAACCGCGCCACGGTCCGCACCGTCGAGGCCCCCGACCTCAACCTGGTCGGCCTCGCCCTCTACGGCCCGCGCAGCCAAGTGGACAAGGTGACGCGGGGCCTGCGGCTGCACCGCTGAACGGCGCCTGCCCCGACCGGCGCGGACCACCTCCGCCCCGAGTCGGGGCGGGGGCGCGCCGTTTCACCGGGACATCGCCGTTGTGCACGACCTCGTCGCAGCACCGCTGGGCGCTCGCAGCCCGTGGGGCGGTCACCGAACGACGCCGATGGGTTCGGGCAACAGTTCCAAGGGTGAATGCGTGGTTCTGGCGCGGCATTCGGGCTCGGGGGCTGGCACTCTGCTTCGGGTGCGATCGCCGTGTTGGGTCGGAAGCCGGGGGGCTGGCGTGGTAGTTGGGCACACCGCGGGCGATGCGTTCGCCGATCCCACCCCCGCGTCGCGGTTCGCTGACGGTGACCGGTCGCTCAGGGTGCCACGTCACGTGGCATGTGTGATGGACGGCAACGGTCGGTGGGCGGCCCAGCGGTCGCTGCCGCGTACGTCAGGTCATCGGGCGGCGGAGACGACCGTGATCGACGTCATCGAGGCGGCCCGGACCGCGGGCGTGGAGTGGCTGAGCCTGTACGCCTTCTCCACCGAGAACTGGAGCCGTCCGAGTTCCGAGGTCGACTATTTGATGCGGTTGGTGCGCGGGGTGGTGCGCAAGCACGCGCCGCTGCTGCATGCGCGGGGGATCCGCTGCCGTTTCCTCGGGGTGAGCGACCCGAGGATCCCTCGGGCGCTGGCACGCGACTTCGCCGACGTGATGACACTGACCGGCGACAATCGAGGTATGACCTTGACCGTCGCGTTCGATCACGGCGGGCGCGGGGACATCGTCGCGGCCGCGCGGTCACTGATCCGCGCGGGTGTGGCGGCCGAGGCGGTGAACGAGCGGAGTTTCGCCGCCCATCTGCCCTTCCCTGACACACCCGATGTGGACCTGGTCATCCGAACCTCGGGGGAACAGCGCATCTCCAACTTCATGCTCTGGCAGGTCGCCTACGCGGAATGGGTCTTCCCGACAGTGCTGTGGCCTGACTTCCGCGCGCCGCACTTCCTCCAATGCCTGCACACCTACCGGGAACGCGATCGCCGCTTCGGTGGCGTGCCGCCCGAGCGGAACGGAGACTCCCGATCGTGACCATCGCAGACGGCGGACACCCCGACAGCGCCCAGGACGGTGCGACCGAGTTCGACGGCGGTACGTCACGGCCGAGCGCGGCGAACGGACAGGAGCCGTTGTTCGGTGCGGGCTCGCAGTTCCAGGAATTCGTGGGCGATCCGCGCTGGGCGCTGGCCATGGTCCGGGCGACCGTGCTGGAGGCCGCGCATCCGCAGATCGGCGCCGCGCTGATCGACAACTCCACCTTCGTCGCCCACCCGTGGCGACGGCTGCGCAACACCCTCCGCAGCTTGCAGCGCATGTTCGGTGACGACGAACAGGTACGGCTCCGGGAGGCGGCACGACTGAACCGCCTCCACGCACGGCTCAACGGAACCGACCCGCGGGACCGGCCCTACAGCGCGATGGACCCCGCTGTACGGGCCTGGGTGGTGGCGACCATGTTCGAGAGCACCGTGACCATGTGCCGACTGAGCGGACAGCCTCTTGAGCAGCACGCCATGGAGAGGCTGTACGCCGAGTTCCAGGCGTACCTGGCCGCCATGGGGGACGAGTCCGGTCACCTGCCGCCCACCCTCTCCGAGTTCTGGCCCTACTACGACCACGTGGTGGCCCAGGAGCTGGAGAACACCGAGGCGATGCGGATCATCCTCTACAAGCTGTTCGACCATCTGCCCGCTCCGGCCCTGCTGGGCGGGCTGCCCACACTGTGGGCCACCGGCCGGGCCGTCGTCGGCCCGCTCATCGGGACGATCACCGTTGCCTCGCTCCCGGAACCCTTCCGCCGGCGTGCCGGGCTGCCCGAGATGCCCGGTGCCCAGACCCTGATGCAGGGGGCCTACCTGGTCGTCGGTCTGACCCGGTTCCTGCCGGACGGCTGGATGCGGGCTGACGCCATCGCCGACCTGCTGGCTCTCTCGCCCGGCAGTGACGACCCGCGGGCTCGGGCGGTCACCGCCCTGCACGACAAGATGAGGCGGGCCGGTGCCCTGATCCGGCTCATCACGCCTCTCCCTGCGCAACCGGAACCCGTCTCCCGTACCGGCACCGAACGCAGTGCGGAGGAGTTCTTCCGCGAGGTACTCGACCAGACCGGCGACGGGTACCTGGACTGGCCGGACCTCGCCGCCATGGCCCGCGAACTGTCCACCCGCCTCGATCTGGACGAGCCCGAGGAAACAAGGCTCTACAACGCCTACGCCGACTGGTGGCGTGAACTCCAGACGGCACTGGACACCGACGGTGACGGCCGCGTCAGCGCCCGCGAGTACGCCACCGCCGTTCCCTCCCTGGCCGGACCCGCACTGATCAAGGTCGCCGAGGTCCTCTTCGACGCCACGGACAAGGACGGCGACCAGCACATCGACGCAGATGAATACCGGACGCTGTTCCGGACCGCGTTCCACCGCGACACCGTCGGCACCGACCGTACCTACACGCGCGGCGCCTTCATCGGGGACTTCCTGTCCTTCATGTCCGGCCGCCGACGATCGACGGCCTACGACCCTCTGCTCGCCCAGCCGTGAGCCGCTCAGGAGACACCGCCCTCGGTCGGGGATGAGGCAGGATGGGCCCATGAGCATCGTCAAGATCAATGTGCTGACCGTTCCCGAGGAGCAGCGCGAGGTGCTGGAGAAGCGCTTCGCCTCCCGCGCCGGGACCGTGGAGAACTCCGACGGCTTCGAGTGGTTCGAACTGCTGCGCCCGGTCGAGGGCACCGACCAGTACCTCGTCTACACGCGCTGGCGCAGCGAGGAGGACTTCCAGGCGTGGATGGAGGGCCCGATGAAGGCGGCCCACCAGCGCGGCGGCGAGGACGCCCCGCAGCAGAAGCCCGCCGCGTCCGGCTCCACCCTGTGGTCCTTCGAGGTCGTCCAGCAGGCCTCCCCGAAGCAGGGCTGAGGCGGCCTCCGCGCCCACGGCTGATCGCGCGGTCAGCCGTGGGTGAAGGCCGTCTGGAGCAGATCGGCGAGGAGGGCCGCGCAGGAGCCGTCGGGGTCGAGGTCGGGGTCGTAGATGGTGAGGTTGAGGCCCACGCAGTGCTCCGACCGCACCAGGACCCGCAGCAGCGGGCCGAGCTCCTCGGGCAGCAGGCCACCGGGGTCGGGGCTGTCGACGGCGGGCATCACGGCCGGGTCCAGCACGTCCGCGTCCAGGTGCACCCAGAAGCCCTCGGTCGCGGGCGCTTCGAGGCTCCGCAGGACCGTGTCCGCCGCTTCCTCGGCGCCCCGCTTCCGTATCTCCTCGACCGTCATGTTCGCGATCTTCAACGCGGTCAGCTCGGCCCGCTCCGTGTCGTACTCCCGGATCCCCAGGAGCTGGACGTCCTCGTCCTTCAGGTACGGGCGGAGCCCCTCGATGTCCGTCAGGTCCGCCTGGCCCCGGCCGGTCGCGAGGGCCAGCTCTTCGCCGCCCGCCGCGCCGATCCGGTCGGAGTTCCCGGGATGCCGGAAGTCCGAGGAGCCGTCGATGACGGCGAGTCCGTACCGCCCGATGCGGCGGAGCGCCACCGAGGCGCCGAGCTGGATGGAACAGTCCCCGCCCAGCACGACCGGGAAGTCCCCCGCCCGGACGTGGCGTTCGATCCGGTCGGCGAGCTTGCGGGTGTACGCCGCGATGGCCCCGGCGTTGAACACGCCGTCGCCCTCGCGCCAGTCACCGCGGTCATAGCGGGGCGGCACGACGACGCCACCTTCGACCGCCCCGAGCCGCTCCACCACCCGCTGCTCCCGCAGGGCACCCGCCAGCTTGTAACACCCGGGCACGGTCCCGTCGCCCGGCGGCCGGAGGCCGAGGTTGGAGGGGGCGTCGATGACGACAATGCGGCGCATCCCGCCATCCTGGCCGCTCGGGACGGCACGGTCCACCGCATCAGGGAGAAGGAACCTCGTCCCGCCACGGACGAACACGATACGTTTGCCCACCACCAGTTCGCGGGATGAGGGGATTCCGGTGGGCGCCGAGCACCAGCACACCGCCGTCCGGCTCCCCGAGGGGCCCTGGTGGGACTGGGAGGTCATTGCCTGGGACACCCACCAGTTCCGGTTGGCTGCCGGGCACGACCTCACCTACCACCACGGCCTGGAACTCGTCTTCGGCGAGCCGGCCTTCGTCAGCTGCCCGACGATGTTTCACGACCCGGTCTTCCGCGCGCCAACGCCCAGTGAGCTGGAGACGATCACACGACGGCTAGGTGAACCGCCGGGCGCCCTGTTGGCCTTCGAAGCGGACGCGCATGGCGAGGAGCCTGCCACCGGTCTCGTCGCCGCGGAGCGGCTGGAGATCGTCCACGAAACCGTTCTGCGGTACTGGCGGCCGGACTCTGCCCCGGGGCAGCGTTTCGCCCCGTGGGTGCGTCCACCGGACGGTGGGTGAACCCTGTCCTGAAGTCATCGGTGGGGGTCAGGGCACCGGTGCCGTGAAGTGGGAGGTTCAACTAGGGTCTTCTCGTGTACGGGAGTGTCAGCGAGAAGCCGGTGCCCGCCCGCGGGGACGGGCAGCGCATTCTGGTCGTGGACGACGAGTCCAGGATCGCCGAACTGCTCTCGACCACCCTGGAGCTGGCTGGGTATCAGGTCGGCACCGCGGCCACCGGGGGCGAGGCGCTGGACCGGGTGGGGCGGGAGCGGCCGGATCTGGTGATCCTGGATGTGATGCTGCCCGATCTGGACGGGTTCACCGTGTGCCGGCGGCTGGTGGCGGCCGACGAGGACCATCCGCCGGTTCTCTTCCTCACCGCACGCGACTCGCTGGATTCGCTGGTCACGGGGCTGGGCATCGGCGCGAACGACTACGTGACCAAGCCGTTCCGGATCGCCGAGGTGCTGGCCCGGGTGCAGGTGCTGCTGCGCGGGCGGCGGCGCGGGGTGCGGGAGGAGGAGCCGCCGCGGTACGCGGATCTGGTGCTGGACGACACGACCCGGCAGGCCCGGCGGGGCCGCCGCGCGCTGGACCTCACCCCGGCCGAGTACCGGCTGTTGCGCTATCTGCTGGTCAACGCCGGGCGGGTGGTGTCCAAGGAGCAGATCGGCGAGCACCTGTGGTTCAAGGACCACCGGAGCTACGGGGACAACGCCATCGAGAAGCTGATCTCCCGGCTGCGGCACAAGGTCGACGAGGCGGAACCGGCGCTGATCCACACCCGCCGTGGCTTCGGCTACTGGCTCGGCCGACTCACCGCCGTATGAACGACAATCTGCGTGGGGACGAGCGGCAGCAGCGGGTGGAGGTGCTGCTGCACGAACTGCGCACCTCCCTGACGACCATCCGCGGCTGGGCCGAACTCCCGCTCCAGGGGCTCAGCGACGACCCCGAGCTGATGGTGCGCGCCCTGCGGCGGATCCAGGACGAGGCCGACCACATGTACGAGGGGATCCAGCGGGTGTTCCCCCATGCGCACGCCACCTGGGAACGGCCGCCGCACCTGGAGCCGGTGGATCTGCGGGACGTGGCCGACGAGGCGGTCGCGGACCTGGGGCTGCTCGATCCCGAACGTCCCATCGCCCGGGAGGACTCCGGCCCGGCGACGCTCGTCGCCGATGCCCGGCTGCTGCGGCACGCCGTCCGCAATCTGCTGGGCAACGCGCTCCAGCACACCCCCGCCGGTTCCCCGGTGACGGTGGCCGTGCGCGGCCCGGCGAGCGGGCCCGGCGGGGAGCCGCGGGTCGAACTGTCGGTCGGCGACCGGGGCCCTGGCATGGGCCCGCGGGCGATCGCCCGGCTGACCACGCCGTACCAGGAGGACGACCACAGCGAACCGGGTGGCGGCCTCGGGCTGACCATCGTGCGGCGGGTGGTCGACCTGCACGGCGGTGAGGTGGCCGTGAGCAGCGCGCCCGACCGCGGTACGACGGTCACTGTGGCCTTGCCCACAGTCAGCGTTTCGTCAGGCAACTGACCGGGCGGCGTCAGGTCGGCGGGGTTCGCTGGTCATCACGTCCCCGGTGCACACAGGTTCACGCTCCGCTCCTGTCGGAATCCCCCACCCGAGGAGAGACATGACCGAGACGCTGGCAGAGACCACGCCCCACTCCGACGAGCCGATTCCCGCGTACCCGATGCCGCGGGCGTCCGGATGCCCCTTCGACCCGCCCCCGGCCGCGCAGGCGCTGCACGCCGAACGGCCGGTCGCGAAGGTGCGGATGTGGGACGGCAGCACCCCGTGGCTGGTGACCCGGTACGCCGACGGGCGCGCCCTGCTCGCCGATCCGCGCGTCAGCTCCCAGTCCACGCTGCCCGGCTTTCCGCACCCGAACGCGGGCTTCCGCGAGAACGCCCGGCGGCGCCGTTCCTTCATCGCCATGGACGACCCCGAGCACGCGCGGATCCGCCGCATGGTCACCGCGCCGTTCGCCATCAAGCGGGTCGAGGCGCTGCGGCCGTCCATCCAGAGGATCACCGATGAGCTGATCGACACGATGCTGGCCGGGCCCGCCCCGGCCGATCTGGTGAGCGCGTTCGCCCTGCCGCTGCCGTCCCTGGTGATCTGCACGCTCCTCGGGGTGCCGTACGAGGACCACGAGTTCTTCCAGGAGAAGAGCTCGCTCATGATCAACCGATACTCGTCGGCCGAGGACATGATCGGCGCCAGCGACGCGCTGACGGACTATCTGGACGAGCTTCTCGGGGTCAAACTCGCCGAGCCCGCCGACGACATGCTCTCCGAGCTGGCCACCCGGGTCAGGAGCGGTGAGCTGACCCGGCGCGAGGCCGCCAGCATGGGCGTCCTGCTGCTGATCGCCGGTCATGAGACCACCGCCAACATGATCGCCCTCGGCACGGTCGCCCTGCTGGAGAACCCCGACCAGCTCGCCGTCCTGCGGGAGACCGACGACCCGAAGGTGGTCGCCAAGGCCGTGGAGGAGCTGCTGCGTTACCTGACCATCGTGCACAACGGGCGGGGCCGGGTCGCGCTGGAAGATATCGAGGTCGGCGACGCAACCATCCGCGCCGGGGACGGCATCATCATCTACACCGGCACCGGCAATCGGGACCCGGAGCTGTTCCCCGAGCCCGACCGGCTGGACATCGGCCGCGACGCCCGCCGCCACATGGCGTTCGGCTTCGGCGTCCACCAGTGCCTGGGCCAGCCGCTCGCCCGGGTGGAGCTCCAGGTCGTCTACGGCACGCTCTACCGCCGCATCCCCACCCTGCGGCTGGCCACCGGCGCCGACCAACTGCCGTACAAGCACGACGGCCTGGTGTACGGCGTCTACGAGCTGCCCGTCACCTGGGACGCGTGAGCGAAGGAGTCAAGGGAGTCACCATGCGAGTGGAAGTCGATGTTCCCAAGTGTGTCGCGTCCGGACAGTGCGTGATGATCGCACCCGATGTGTTCGACCAGCGGGACGAGGACGGGATGGTCGTGCTGCTGGACGAGAGGCCCGGCGCCGAACTCCACGACGACGTACGGGAGTCCGCGCTGATCTGCCCGGCGGCGGCGATCCGGGTGGTGGAGGAGGCGTGAGACGCGTCGTCGTGGTCGGCGCCTCCGCCGCCGGGCTCGCGGCGGTGGAGACGCTGCGCCGGGCGGGGTACGACGGCACCGTCACCCTCGTCGGCGACGAACCGCACCCCCCGTACGACCGGCCGCCGCTGTCCAAGCAGATCCTCGACGGGCGGTGGGATCCCGGACGGCTGCCGCTGCGCGGCCGGGACCAGCTGGACGCGCTCGGGCTCGACCTGCGGCTCGGCGTCGCCGCGACCGGGCTCGACCCGGCCGGGCGTACGGTCGCGCTCGCCGACGGGGCCGAGGTGCCGTACGACGGGCTGGTCGTCGCCACCGGCGTACGGCCGCGGCGGCTGCCCGGCGATCAGCGGGGCTGCCATGTGCTGCGCACCCTGGACGACGCGCTGGCGCTGCGGGACCGGCTGACGGCGGGGACGCGGCTGGTGGTGGTCGGCGCCGGGTTCCTCGGCGCCGAGGCCGCCGCCGTGGCGCGCGGGCTGGGCGCGGAGGTCACCCTGCTGGAACCGGCGCCGGTGCCGCTGGCGCCCGCGGTCGGCGAGGACGTCGGCCGGGTGCTGTCGCGGGCGCACCTCGACCACGGCGTGGACCTGCGCACCGGGGTCACGGTGGCCGAGGTGACCGGCGGCGGGGTGCGGCTGGCGGACGGCGGCCTGGTCGCGGCGGACGAGGTGCTGGTCGCGGTCGGTTCGGTGCCCAACACCGAGTGGCTGGAGGGCAGCGGCCTCGCGCTGGGCAACGGGCTGGAGTGCGACGAGTTCAGCGCCGCCGCGCCCGGTGTCTACGGCGCGGGGGACGTCGCGTGCTGGCACAACCCGCTGTTCGGCACGGCGATGCGGATCGAGCACCGTACGAACGCCACCGAGCAGGGCATGGCGGCGGCCCGCAATCTGCTCGCCCCGGCCCCGGAGGCGCGGCGGCCGTTCGCGCCGGTGCCGTACTTCTGGTCGGACCAGTACGGGCTGCGGATCCAGGCGTACGGCCATCTGCGCGGCCACGAGGAGGTGGCCGTGGTCGAAGGCTCCCTGGACGAGGGGGCGTTCCTGGCCGCGTACCGCCGCGGGGACCGGCTGACCGGGGTGCTGGCCGTGGGCGTGTCGCCCAAGGTGCTGCGCGGCTGGCGGCAGTCGATCGCCGCCGGAGCGCGGTGGGCGGACACGGTGTCCCGGGCCACGACGGCGGTGTGACGCCTCGCGGGGGCGGGACGCGGGTCAGACCGCGTCCGGTCCCCGCTCCCCCGTGCGGACGCGCACGAAGTCGTCGACGGGGACGGCCCACACCTTGCCGTCGCCGATCCGCCCGGTGCGGGCGGCGTTCACGATGGCGTCCATGACGGCGTCGGCCTCGGCGTCCTCCACGACCACCTCGATGCGCGCCTTGGGCACGAAGTCGATGCGGTACTCGGCGCCGCGGTAGACCTCGGTGTGGCCGCGCTGCCGACCGAAGCCGCTGGCCTCGGTGACGGTGAGGCCCTGCACACCGATCTCCAGCAGCGCCGTCTTCACATCGTCCAGCTTGAACGGCTTGACGATCGCCGTGATCAGCTTCATGGGGTGGGGGTCCTGTCCGGGTGGTGCGGCGGGCGGTGGACGGCGTTCTGCGGCACGCCGTGGCCCAGAACCCCGTGATCATAGGCGCTCTCGGCGTGGACGGCGAGGTCGAGTCCGGACCGTTCGTCCTCCTCCGACGCCCGGAAGCCCATGGTCCGGTCGATGAGCTTCCCGATGCCGTACGTCATGACGAACGCGTACGCGCCCACCGCCAGCACCGCCACGATCTGCTTGCCCAGCTGTCCCACGCCGCCGCCGGACAGCAGTCCGGTGGGGCCGTCGGTCATCGCGGAGGTGGCGAACACGCCGATCAGCACGGTGCCGACGATCCCGGCCACCAGGTGAACGCCGACGACGTCGAGCGAATCGTCGTAGCCGAAGCGGAACTTCCAGCCCACCGCGTACGAGCAGAGCACCCCGGCCGCGAGCCCGATCAGCAGCGCCCCGGCGACGCCCACGGAGCCGCACGACGGGGTGATCGCGACCAGCCCGGCCACCGCGCCGGACGCGGCGCCGAGGGTGGTGGCGTGGCCGTCGCGGACCTTCTCGACCACGAGCCAGCCCAGCAGCCCGGTGCAGCCCGCCGCCTGGGTGTTGACGAACGCGGCGGCCGCCAGGCCGTTCGCCCCCATCGCCGACCCGGCGTTGAACCCGAACCAACCGAACCACAGCAGCCCGGCGCCGAGCAGCACCAGCGGCAGGTTGTGCGGCCGCATGGCCTCCTTCTTGAAGCCGATCCGCGGCCCGAGCAGCAGCGCCAGCGCCAGCCCGGAGGCCCCGCAGTTGACCTCCACGACGGTGCCGCCCGCGAAGTCCAGCGCCTGGAGCTTCTCCAGGATCCAGCCGCCCGGCCCGAACACCCAGTGCGCCACCGGAACGTATACGAGCAGCGTCCACACGGCGACGAACGCCACCCACGCCCCGAACCGGGCCCGGTCCGCGATCGCCCCGCTGATCAGTGCGGCCGTGATGATGGCGAAGGTGAGCTGGAAGGCGGCGTGGAGCAACGTCGGCACCGACCCGGTCAGGTCCGTCGGGCCGATCCCGCGCATCCCCGCGAACTCGAGGCCGCCGAGCAGCCCGGCGCCGCCGAGGTCCTTGCCGAACGCGAGGCTGTAGCCGACGAGCAGCCAGATCACGGTGACGACGGCGATGGAGACGAAGCTCATCATCAGCATGTTCAGCGCGCTCTTGGCCCGCACCATGCCGCCGTAGAACAGGGCGAGCCCTGGCGTCATGAGCAGCACGAGCGCGGTGCTGGCCAGCAGCCAGGCGGTGTCGCCGGCGTCGAATCCGGTCGGCATGTCGATATGTCACCTTCCCAGTCGGCATGGCGCGCATCGAAGGGTGCTCGATGGCCATCAGGGAAGGTTCACGTCCGGTCGTTTCCACTTGCGCACGGACGTGTTTCCTCGATGTTTCGTGTTGCGTCGGCGTTTCCCTTCGCTCACCGCGGTCCGCATAGCGAACAGGGAGCAGGGGACTAAGCCCGCTGAGCAGCTCGCCAGGCCGCGATCCGGCCCGCCGCGATGTCCACGGCCAGGAACGCGGCCAGCGGGATGCCCAGCAGCGGCAGGTAGTAGCCCACCACGGCGGCCCCGACGGCCAGCGGGGCCAGGACGTACCCCGGCACCTGCCGCCAGGCGCCGCGCGGGAGGGGGCGGCCGAAGGCGCCGGTGCGGCCGCGCTGCCACCACATGCGGTAGCCCCACACGATGAGCAGGATCAGGGAGAGGGCGAGGGCCGCGAGGGCGAGTTGGTTGACGATGCCGAAGAGGATTCCGGTGTGCAGGTCGATGCCCCACCGGCTGAGCTTGGCCAGCAGCGGATAGTCGGCGAACCGCACGGTGTCGGTGACCTCGCCGGTGGCGGGGGCGACGGCGACCGCGTCCTGCTTCTCCGGCCAGCTGCGCTGGATCTGGCTGACCGTGTACGCGGCGCTCGGGCCGGACGGCGGCACGATCTCCACCGGGTCGCCCAGGCCCTTCGCCCGGGCGGCCTTCAGCACGGTGTCGTAGCCGACGTCGGTGGTCCGGTGCCCGCCGTCCGAACCGCCCATGTCCATCCCCGGCATGGTGCCGTGACCGGCGTGTTCACCGGTGAGGCCGGAAGCCACGGCCGGGGTGGACTGGTTGACCGCGGCGCGGAGGTCGGTGACGTTCGCCCCGGCGTACGTGGACCAGGTGAGCCCGGTGGCGGACAGGAAGAACAGCCCCGCGGCCACCCAGACGCCGAGGCCGCCGTGCAGGGCCAGGGTGCGGCGGCGGCCGGTGGCGGGAGCGGTGTCGGGGGTGCGCTTGTTACGGCGGCGGCGGGCGAACCAGAGCAGCAGCCCGCCACCGGTGATCACCCACAGCCAGCTGGCGGCGAGTTCGCTGTAGAGGCGGCCGCTCTGCCCGAGGTGCAGATCGCGGTGGAACTCGTCGATCCAGGTGCGCAGCGGCAGCGCGCCGGTGCTGCCGTACTGCTCCAGCGCGCCGCGCACCTTGGCGGTGTACGGGTCGACGAAGACGGCGCGGGTGTGGCCCTCGGCGACCCCCTTCACGCCGGAGAGCATGACCCGGGTGGTGGCGGTGTCGTCCGGCGAGGGGCGCACCGCGCTGATCGTGCCCTCCGGATGGGCCTTGCGGGCCGCGTCGATCTGCCGGGAGAGGGGCAGCTTGATGTCACCGGCCGGGACGCGCAGCTCATGGCCGTACACGAGCTTCTCGGCCTGGTAGGAGCCCGCGTACAGCAGTCCCGTGGTGGCCGCGATGAGCAGGAACGGGGCGACGAGGACACCGGCGTAGAAGTGCAGCCGCAGCACCAGGGGGCGCAGGACGGACCAGGCCGAGCGGGCGGGGGCGTCCCGGTCGGCCACGTCGTCGACGGCGGCGCCGGCGGCGTCGTCGGCCGGGGCGACGTGTTCGTCGGTGGACATGGACGGCCCTCCAGGCTCGGGGGTGGTACGGGGCGTACTCGTGGTGCGGGGCGTACTCGTCCAGTAGTCGGGGCGGAGGAGGGTTGAGTTCCGAGGAGTTTTGTGGCCTGCGTCACACGTGTGCGCGTTTTATCAACTTGGGACGAGTTCACACCGTCGACCGAGGTGGGTGACACGATGACCGGCATGACACCCGGCCCAGCTCTCCGCACCACACGTGCCGCGATCTTCGCGGTGGTGTGCGTGGTGATGGCGGCGGTGGGCCACGCGGTGATGTCCGGCGGGGCCGTGCCGGGATGGATGCTGGGCGCGGCGTTCCTCGCCACCGCCTCCGCGGCGTGGTGGCTGACGGGGCGCCAGCGCGGCGGCGCGGTCGTGACCGGGGCGACGGTGGGGGCGCAGCTCGCGCTGCACCTGCTGTTCCACTTCTCGCAGTCCGCCGCGATGACACAGGCGCCCATGCGGCACGGCGAGCACGACGGCGGGGGCGTGAGCGGCGGCCCCGGCATGCACGGCATGGCGGGCATGGCCGGGATGGCCGACGCGCACATGACGTCGGCGGCGGACGGCATCACCCCCGGCATGCTGCTGGCCCACGCGCTGGCCGCGCTGGTGTGCGGGCTGTGGCTGTGGTGCGGCGAGGCCGCCGCGTTCCGGCTGGGCCGCACGCTCGCGGCCGCCGTCTTCGTACCGCTGCGCCTGGTCCTGCGGCTGCTGGGCGCCGATGTCCTGCCGCTTCCGGTGCGTCGCCTTCCGGCGCGGCCGGGGGCGGGGCGGGCGCTGCGCGCGGCGCTGCTGCACTACGTGGTCGCCCGGAGAGGTCCGCCAGAGGGTCTCGTGCGCATCTGACCCGCCTGTCGCGACCGGTGACGGGCGGAAGCCCGTGACTTCCCGGAGGACCTCAGGCGATGACCCCTGCCCTCGTACCGGATCGCGATCAGCAGATCACCGCATGGGCGCTGGCCGCCCGCGACGGCGACGCGGACGCGGTCGAGCACTTCATCCGCGCCACCCATCTCGACGTCTGGCGCTTCGTCGTCCACTTGAGCGGCGATGTGCACGGCGCCGACGACCTGACCCAGGAGACGTATCTGCGGGCGCTGGCCGGGCTGCCCGGGTTCGCCGGGCGCTCCTGCGCCCGCACCTGGCTGCTGTCGATCGCCCGTCGTGCGGTCGCCGACCGCTACCGCGCCGCGGCGGCCCGCCCCCGTATCGCCGAGACGACCGACTGGTGGACGGTCGCCGAACGGGCGCAGCCCACCGGGCTGCCCGGCTTCGAGGAGGGCGTGGCGCTGCTCGAACTGCTGGCGACGCTGGACGCCCCGCGCCGCGAGGCGTTCGTCCTCACCCAGCTCCTCGGGCTCCCCTACGCCGACGCCGCCTCGGCCACGGGCTGCCCCGTGGGGACGGTGCGGTCCCGGGTGTCCCGCGCCCGCGAGCACATGACCGCGCTGTTGCGGGCGGCCGAGGACAGCTATCCGCTGACAGCTGCCCGCTGACAGCTATCTGCCGACAGCTATCCGCTGACACATTTCACTATCTGTCATCTGTTGTGAGGAGTCTGTCCGATGTCAACTGTGCGTACGATGCGCCGTCTCGGTGCCGTGAGCGCCGCCGCGATCGCCGCGACGATCGCGTTCGCGGGGCCCGCCTCCGCCCATGCGGAGGTCACGGCCTCCAACGCCCAGGCGCTGGCCAAGGACGTCGTCCTCACCTTCACGGGCGAGGCCGAGTCGGAGTCCGGCGGCTTCACCGAGGTGCGCGTGGTACTGCCCGAAGGCATCGCGCCGGGGGACGTCACGCTGGACGAGGCGCCCAAGGGCTGGAAGATGACGTCCACGAAGGACGGCTACACCCTCAGCGGGCCGAAGCTGGCCGTGGGGACGAACGCCGTCCACAAGGTCAAGGTGCGGCAGCTGCCCGACGCGAAGTCGCTGGCGTTCAAGACCATCGAGACCTACAGCGACGGCAAGGTCTCGCGCTGGATCGAACTGCCCGGCGACGGCCCGGAGCCGGAGGAGCCCGCGCCGGTCCTCGAACTGAAGGCGGCGGCCGCCGGGGCCAAGCCGGCGAAGTCACCCTCCCCGTCCCCGTCCCGGGACGCCGCGGACAAGGCGTCCGACAAGGCGTCCGGCACGAGCGACAAGGCGTCCGGCGACAGCGGCACGACGGAGAAGAAGGCGGACGAGGAGGAGAACAGCAACGCGGGCGCCGCCACCGCGATCGGCATCAGCATCGGCGTCCTGATCGTCGCGGGTGCGGGCCTGTGGGTGTTCAAGCAGCGCCGCTCGGCCGGATGACCCGTCAGCCGCTCGCCTCCGCCAGCTGCTTGTAGAAGAAGCTGCAATCCTCCAGCGAGCCGCCCGGGTCGGCGGCGTAGTCGGGGACGATGCCGTAGCGCGTCCAGCCGTCGGCCAGGTAGACGCGCTCGGCCTGGCTGCCGGTCACGGTGTCCAGCATCAGCAGGGTGACGCCGGAGGCGCGGGCGGCCGCCTCCGCGGTGGCCAGCAGCGCCCGAGCCAGGCCCCGGCCGCGGGCGGCGCGGTGCACGGCCAGCTTGATGACCTCGGCGCGGTGCCGTCCGTTCGGCTTGCGGGCCAGGGCCAGGCTGACGGTGCCGACGATGCCGCCCGCGCTCTCCGGGTCGCGGCAGACCCAGACGAGCAGGCTGCCGTCGGCCACCGCCGGGCCCTGGGCCTGCCACCACGCCGCGGCGGCCTCGTGGTCGAAGGGGGCGAGGAATCCCATGGAGGCGCCGTCGCCGACGGCGTCGGCCAGGACCTCGGCGAGGCCCTTGACGCTGTCGGGGAACGTCTCGGCGGTCAGGAGGTCTATCGGGGGCATGGCGGGCTTCCTCTCCCGGAGCCGAACCGGCGGTGCGTCCGGCGTGGCATCGTGGCTGACCGCCGCATCATCCCAGGCCAGCCGCGCGCGCATGCGAAAAAGGCCGCCACCCGGAGCGAGGTCCGGGCGGCGGCCCCGGGGAGGGAGACGGAGGGCTCAGACGCTGAGCAGCCGCTCCAGGACGTTGCGGTAGCCGCGCATGGCCAGGCGCAGCTCCTCCGTCTCCTCGGTGCCCGCGGCGCCTTCGTGCCAGGCGGCGCGGAGGGTGTGGCGGCGTTCGGCGAGGAGGTCGACCAGCCGGGCGGAGACCTCTTCGAGGAGGGCGTCCGCCTCTTCCACCGAGCCGCGCGGGGCGTCCACGAAGCTGCTGACCGCGTACCGCAGACGCTGGTTCAGCTTGTCGTGCTCGCTCGTCGGCAGGACGGGGAAGCTGGGCCCGTCCGGGGTGGCCGTCTGCTCCACACCGCCGCCGCCCATCGGTGGGCCCGGAGGCGGCACTTCGTGCTTCTCCAGGCCGTGCCGACGGTCGCCGTTGGTGTGCTCGGGGCCGGGGCTGTAGTCCGCCCCCAGGCCGACATTCCGCTCGGGGCCGAGGTTCCGCTCGGGGCCGGTGTTCCGCTCGGGGCCGTAGTCCGTCATCATGCACCGGCCTTCCCGATGTGCCAGGCGTGGCTCTTCCGGCCCGCCCTACCGGTGTGCCCGTGATGCCCCTGGTGCCTGTCGGGCGCGTGGTGGGGCGGTTTCACCAGCTCCTCGAAGAAGGGCCGGGCGTGCACCACGGCCTCGCGCAGCTCCTCGGTGTCGGCCCGGCCCTCACGGGCGCGGGCGGCCGCGACGTGGATCTGCCGGTAGCCCTGGACACAGTCCGCGTGGTGCACGGACAGGGCCGCGACCTGCTCCTCGTAGCGGTCGGACGGATAGCCGCGGTCCCGCGCGAGGCGTGCGAGCAGCTGGTCCGCCCCGGCCACCGCGCGCTCCGGGGACTCGATGAACAGTTCCTGGGTGCCCACCCATTCGGCCAGATAGCGCTCGCGCAGCTCTCCGGAGAGGGGTTCGGTCTTGAGGTCCCGATACAGCCGCAACCGTTCGCCGAGTTCGCGCTCCGCCGCCTTGGTGTCGCCCGCGTGCTCGGCGACGTTCAGGTCGTACTCGGGTCCGAAGTGGCGTCGCAGAGCACTCCTCCCGCCGCCCCCACGCACACGTACCACGATGCCCGCGGCGAGCACGGCCGCGACGACGACCGCGGCAACAACCACGATGATGCTCGCGCCAGTTGACATGGTCTGCTTCTGCCTTCCCGCAGGTGCCCCCCTGTTCGGGGGCTCTACGACGCCGGGTAGCCCGCTCCCCGGTGCTCAAACTGTGCCAAATTTCGATGCGGTGGTTGACCGGCGGATGCCAGGATGCCGCCCATGCCCCGTACGCCCGAGGCGCCGTACGCCGCCGGTCCGTCACCCTGGGCCGTCGCCGCGCGGCCCGTCACCGACCCGGTCGCGGTCACGCTGCTGCGCGAGTACATGACCGACGTGGCCGACCGCTACTACCGGCTGCACGAGGGGCGCGACGCGACGCCCGAGGAGATCGAGCGGGCGCTGCGGGAGATGCCCAGCGACGACCTGACCCCGCCCGACGGGGTGCTGCTGGTGGCGCATCACAACGGCGACGCGGCCGGGTGCGCGGGCCTGCGGCGACAGGACGGCCACACCGGGCAGGGCCCGCACCGCCGAGCTGAAGCGGGTGTTCCTGCGCCCCGGCAAGCGCGGGCTCGGCGGGGGCGCCGCGCTGCTCGCCGCCATCGACGCGGCCGCGGGCGAGCTGGGCGTCGTACGGATCGTGCTGGACACCCGGCGCGATCTGGTCGAGGCGCGGGCGCTGTACGCACGCCACGGCTACCGGGACGTACCGGCGTTCAGCGAGGGGCCGTACGCCGAGGTGTGGATGGCCAAGGACCTCGTGTGACGGACGCCGTACGGCTCACGGGGACTCCGTACGGCTCACGGGGGGCGCCGTACGGCTCATGGGGGCGGCTCCCGGCGCCAGGGGCGCTCCGCGTCCGAGCCGCACATCTCCCGCGTCAGCTCGTCCACCAGCTCGACCAGATCCGTCGACCGGTCCGGTGACCACCAGTCGCCCAGCAGCTCGGCCAGCGACGCCTCGCGCGCCCGGAAGAGGCGTTCCGCGACCTCCCGGCCCTTGGGAGTCAGGGTCAGGTCGAGCCCGTACCGCGCGCCGAGCCCGCGTTCCTCGATCTGGCGCGCCGCGCCGAGGATGGCCCGCAGCGGTACGGGCGTGCGCTCGGCCAGGACGGCGGGCTCGACGGAGCCGTAGTGCAGGATGCGCAGCAGCATCCAGCTGGCGGCCGGGAGCAGGTCGAGCCCGGCGCGCTCGGTGATGTCGACGTAGACCTTCCGGCGGCCCTCGCGGCTGCCCAGCAGCGACAGGGCCCGCGCGCATTCGTCGTGCGAGGAGCGTTCGACGGGGTTGCTGGCCAGGACCTCGCCGCCCTCGGGCGCCGTGACGCTGGCGCGCAGCGGCTCCTCCCGCAGGAACCAGGCGAGGACGAACGCGAGCAGCACGACCGGGACCGCGTAGAGGAACACGTCGGTGATGGAGAGGGCGTACGCGTGCACCACCCCGGCGCGGTCGCCCGGTGGCAGCCGCCCGAGGGCGCGGGGGTCGGCGGCGAGCCCGCCGGGGGTGATGCCCGGCGGCAGCGGCCGCCCGGCGAGCGCGTCGGCGATCTTGGGGGTGAGGTTGCCCGCGAAGATCGAGCCGAAGACGGACACGCCGAAGGAGGCGCCGATGGAGCGGAAGAAGGTCGCGCCGGAGGTGGCGACGCCGAGGTCCTGGTAGCTGACCGAGTTCTGCACGATCAGCACCAGCACCTGGATGACCAGTCCGAGCCCGCAGCCGAAGACGAAGAAGTAGAGGCTGGTCTCGACGACCCCGCTGGTCTCGCGCAGCTGGTGCAGGAGCAGCAGCCCGATGCCGGTCACTGCGGTGCCCAGGATCGGGAAGACCTTGTAGCGGCCGGTGCGGCTGACCAGTTCGCCGGAGACGGTGGAGCACAGCAGCATGCCGAGGACCATCGGCAGCATGTGGACGCCGGAGAGGGTCGGCGAGACGCCCTGGACGACCTGGAGGAAGGTCGGCAGGTAGATCAGGCTGCCGAACATCGCGAAGCCGACGACGAAGCCGATGACCGCGCACAGCGTGAAGGTGCGGCTGCGGAAGAGCTTCAGCGGCAGCACCGGTTCGGCGGCCCGCCGCTCCACGTGGACGAACGCGACCAGCAGGACGGCGCCGAGCGCCGCGAGCCCCAGGATCTGCCAGGACCCCCAGCCGAAGCTGACGCCGCCGAGCGAGGCCATGAGCACCAGGGCGGCGGCCACCGCGGCGATGAGGCCGGTGCCGAGGTAGTCGATGGTGTGGCGGGTGCGGCCGACCGGGATGTGCAGCACGGAGGCGATGACGAGGAGCGCGACGACGCCGACGGGGAGGTTGATGTAGAACACCCAGCGCCAGCTGAGGTGGTCGACGAAGAGCCCGCCGAGCAGCGGCCCCAGCACGCTGGTGAAGCTGAAGACGGCGCCGAAGAGCCCCTGGTAGCGGCCGCGTTCACGGGGCGGGACGATATCGCCGACGATGGCCATCGACAGCACGATCAGCCCGCCGCCGCCCAGCCCCTGCACCCCGCGGAAGGCGATCAGCTGCCCCATGCTCTGGGCGAGCCCGCACAGCGCCGAGCCCGCCAGGAAGATGACGATGGCGGCCTGGAAGAGCTTCTTGCGCCCGTACTGGTCGCCGAGCTTGCCCCACAGCGGGGTGGCGGCGGTGGAGGCGAGCAGATACGCGGTCACCACCCAGGACAGGTGGTCGAGACCGCCGAGGTCGCTGACGATGGTCGGCAGCGCGGTGGAGACGATGGTCTGGTCGAGCGCCGCGAGCAGCATGCCGAGCAGCAGGGCGCCGATGGCCACCAGGACCGTGCGCTTCGGCCGCCCCTGCTCGGGGCCCGGAACCACGGGGTCCGGGACCGGAGCCGGGCGGCCGGCGTCCTGCGCCATGACGACTCCTCGGACTCCTCGGCTGCTCGCCCTCCCATCCTCTCCCCAACGCGCCCTTTATGCCCTGTTACGGTCGGCCGGGCCGGGTGCGTCCGTGACGCACCCGGCACCCCTCCTGACGACGAACGCATGCGCGGAAGCCGATCAGATGCGCATAATCGCAGCGAATTACAGGGAGGGAAATTTCGTGACGGCAGACTCCTGCCCGCACTGCTACGCACCGTTCCGCGCGAACGGCCGACCCAGCTGTGCGTGCGCCGCACGCGCCACCACCGCGGGCCCGGCGGCCGGGCCCGCGACCGGCGACACCAGTGCGCAGACCACCGACGACCAGACGACCGGCGCCCGGGCGGCCGCCCCACGGGCCGACGACCAGCCGCGCGCGGTCCGTCCGTATCTCAGGCTCTCCGGCGAGCGCGGGAGCGGACCCCGCCCGCGCGACGTCGGGAAGTTCTTCCGTAAGTCGAAGGGCGAGGCGGAACCCGCCGCGGCGGAACCCGCCGACGCGGGATCCGGACCGCAGCGCGGCCAGGAGCCCGGACCGCGGCCGGGCGCGGCGGGGGACGCCGCCGACGAGACCCAGGTGATCGACCGCATCGCGCCCATCACCCCGGTCGACCGCATCACGCCCGGCGGTCCCGTCGACCGCACCCGGGTGATCGACCGCATCACCGCGGCGGGCCGCCGCGACAGCGCCGCCCGGACGGCCGCCGGAGGAGCCACGGGCTCCGCCATGGGATCCGTCACGGGGCCCGTCACGGGAGCCGCCCACGGGGAGGGGCACGGTGGCGGGTCCGGCAGCGAGACCGTCAGCAGCTCCGACGGCGGCGGTGGCCGCCGCCGCAAGAACCGCCGCAAGCCCGTCGCCACGGCGGTCGCGGGGGCCGCCGCGGTGGTCGTGGCCGGAACGCTGGCGTTCACCACCGGCCTGCTGGGCGGCAGCAAGGACGGCGGCGGCAAGCGCAGCGACAGCGCGCTCGGCGATACGCAGACCAGCGTCCCGGACGAGCCGCCGACCGAGGACGAGGGCGCCACCCCGTCCCGCCGCTCCACGCCGAGCAAGAAGCCCAGCGCCTCGCAGTCCCCCGCGAAGCCGCCGAGCGCGAGCCGCAACCAGGACCGCGCGACGCCCCCGGCGCCCCGTACGCCCTCGGCGCCGCCCACGACCCGTCCGACCACCCCACCGGAGCCGGACAGGCCCAGCACACCGGACAAGCCGCGGCAGCCGACCAAGCCGCCGTCCACCGAACCCTCGAAGACCCCCGAACCCACCGGCCCGCCGGTGCTGCGCGAGGGCGACAGCGGGGCCGAGGTCACCGAGCTCCAGAAGCGGCTGACCCAGCTGCTGCTGTTCATCGGCACCGCGGACGGCGAGTACGACGACGCGGTGAAGAACGCCGTCGTGGCGTACCAGGTCCGGTACGACATCAAGGGGGACCCGGAGGGCGTCTACGGCGAGAACACCCGCCGGGACCTGGAGGCGCGCACCGACGAGCCGTAGAAAAGCGGGGGCCGTGTCGAAAGACACCCCCGGCCCCTGGCGTACGGGCGGACCGCTTTGTATCGTGGAGGAACAAAGTGGTTCCGCCCGTTTTCCCTGACCGGCGGGCGGAGCCACTTGTGTCTCTTTGGCCTGCCCGCGCCCTGTCCGCCTCCCGCCGCGCCCTGGAGTCCCCCATGTCGCTCACCGCCCGCGCCCTGCTGCTCGACATGGACGGCACGCTGGTGAACTCGGACGCCGTGGTCGAGCGCTACTGGCGGATCTGGGCCGCCGACCAGGGACTGGACCCCGACGCCGTGCTCAAGGTGGTCCACGGCCGCCAGGCGCACGCCACCATGGCGGCGCTGCTGCCGGACCGGCCCGTGGAACAGAACCTGGCCGACAACCGGTGGATGCTCGAACGGGAGACCACCGACCTGGACGGCGTCGTGCCGATCACCGGCGCACCCGCCTTCATGGCCGCGCTCGACGGCCTGCCGCACGCCCTCGTCACCTCCGCCGACGACGGCCTCGCCCGGGCCAGGATGGGGGCGGCCGGACTGCCGCTGCCCGCCGTCCTGGTGACGGCGGAGCGGGTCGGGGCGAGCAAGCCGGACCCGGAGGGCTTTCTGAAGGGCGCCGCCGAACTGGGCTTCGCGCCGCACGACTGCGTGGTCTTCGAGGACTCGGAGGTCGGCATCGCAGCGGGCCGGGCGGCCGGGATGCGCGTGGTCGGCGTCGGGCCGCGCGCCGCGGCCCACGCCCCGGACGCCCACGTGACGGATCTGGCACAGGTGCGGGTCGAGGCGCTGCCCGGCGACGGCGGCCTGCGGCTGCACGTCGCGGATTGACGCCCCGACGCGCCCCGGCACCCGTAAAACACCCGGCTCAGCGGCTCACGCCGCCACCGCCTCGTACAGGCTGAAGCCGCCCAGCGCCAGCATCACCAGCGCCGCGACCTTGGTGATCAGCCGCAGCGGTACGTGCTTCATCAGGGTGCGGCCGCCCAGGATGCCCAGCCCCGCGACCGCCCACAGGGCCAGCACCGCGCCCACGCCGACCGACAGCGGATCGTCGTAGCGGGCGGCGAGGTTGGCGGTCATGATCTGGGTGAGATCGCCGAACTCGGCGACCAGGATCAGCGTGAAGCCCGCCCCGGCGACCTTCCAGAAGGACTGGTCGGCGGGCTTGCTGATCTCCTCCTCGTCCTCGTCCTTCTTCAGCAGCAGCATCGCCGCGCCGCCGAGGAAGAGCACGCCGACGACCGTCTGGAGCAGCCGGTGCGGCAGCAGGCCGAGCACGCTGCCCGCCGCGATGGCGATCCCGACGTGGAGGGCGAAGGCGGCGGCGACGCCCGCGAAGACGTACGAGGCGCGGTAGCGGGTGCCGAGCATGAGCCCGGCCAGGGCGGTCTTGTCGGGCAGCTCGGCGAGGAAGACGACGCCGAAGACCACGGCGGCGACGGTGAAGCTGAACACGGGCTGGATACCTCATAGGGTCGGGCCGCACCGAGGGGCCCGGGGAAAGGGGTCGCTTCGGCACGGCAGCGTCGAACACTGCGGCCGAAGGTCTCGCTGGCGTACGCGACCCGCCTGATGCGGCGGCCGCCTCGTACGCTCCGGGCGCCGGCCCGCACCTCGAGGGGCGGGCAGTATGTCGACGGTCCGGCGAGGAGCTACTCCCCTTCTGCTGCCGACCAGCCTACGGGACGCCTCCCGCGCGTCCTGCCCGGGGGGCACCACCAGCGGCGACGGGGGTGACGCGGCGGGGCACACGGCCCCGGCGCGGCGGGCGACGGCGGCTCCGGAGCGCATCCCGCGCCCCGCCTCCTTTCTGAAGCCCCTTGCGTTGACATGACCGCGTCGCCACTCTGTTACCTGGCGCCTGCCCCACGTCCACCCGGCGCCACCACGATGGCCGCGTTGGCGTGGCCAACGACCCCCCACTCCTAGGGAGTTCGCATGTCGCACATGCACGACCGTAGGCGCGTCTACGCGCGTCGCGCCGCCGTCTTCGGCGGGTTCGCCGGGCTGCTGGGCACGCTGATGCTCAGCGGACCGTCCGCCGAGGCGGCCCCACCCACCCCGCCGAGCGCCGCCACCGCCCGCACCCAGCTGGCCGCGCTGACGGTCAAGGCCGAGGGGTCGTCCGACGGTTACAGCCGGGACAAGTTCCCGCACTGGATCACCCAGAACGGCTCCTGCAACACCCGCGAGGAGGTCCTCAAGCGCGACGGCACCAACGTCCAGACCAACTCCAGCTGCGCGGCCACCAGCGGCACCTGGAAGTCCGCGTACGACGGCGAGACCTGGACCGCCTCCTCCGACGTGGACATCGACCACGTCATCCCGCTCTCCGAGGCGTGGAAGTCCGGCGCCAGCAGCTGGACCACCGCCCAGCGCCAGGCCCTCGCCAACGACCTGACCCACGCGCAGCTGATAGCCGTGACCGACAACGTCAACCAGGCCAAGGGCGACAAGGACCCGGCCGAGTGGCTGCCGCCGCTGGCGTCGTACCACTGCATGTACGCGCGCATGTGGGTCTCGGTGAAGTCCGCCTACAAGCTCAACGTCGACTCGGCGGAGAAGGCCAAGCTGAGCGACATCCTGAGCGGCTGCTGATGCGCTGACCACCCAGCGGAACCGCGAAGCCGCCTCCGACGTTCCGTACCGTACGACGCGTACGGTACGGACGCGGAGCGACGGAGGAGGGCCGGATGGCCGGGCTGCGCCTGGGACCACTGCTGCGGCAGGTGGACTGGGAGACGGGGACGGACGCGACCGTCTGGGTGGAGGCCGACCGGCCCTGCGAGGCCGAGGTGCGCTGCGCCGACGGCGCGGGCGGCACGGCCCGCACCTGGCAGATCGCCGGACATCACTACGCGCTGATCCCGGTCGCCGGGCTGCGGCCGGGCGCCGAGACGGCGTACCGGGTGCTGCTGGACGGCGAGCAGGTGTGGCCGCTGCCGGACTCCCGCTTCCCGGACTCCACGATCCGCACGCCCGCCGCACCCGGTGGCCCGACTCGTAGTCCCGAGGCCGTGCGGGTCGCCTTCGGCTCCTGCCGGTGGGCCGCGCCGCCGTCCGACGCCTCGCACGACCCGGTGGGCCCCGACGCCCTGGACACCCTCGCGCACACGCTCGCCACCTCGCCCGGGGCCCCGCGCCCCGATGTGCTCGTCCTGCTGGGCGACCAGGTGTACGCGGACGAGACCTCCGCCGAGACCCGCCGCTGGCTGGCCGAACGCCGCGATCTGTCGGAGCCGCCGGGCGACCAGGTCGCGGACTACGAGGAATACACGCGGCTGTACTACGAGTCCTGGCTCGACCCCGAGGTGCGGTGGCTGCTGTCCACCGTGCCCAGCTGCATGATCTTCGACGACCACGACGTCATAGACGACTGGAACACCAGCGAGGCGTGGCTGAACCGGATGCGCGGCACGCCGTGGTGGCGCGAGCGCATCCTGAGCGGCCTGATGTCGTACTGGGTGCACCAGCACCTCGGCAACCTCTCCCCCGCCGAACTCGCCGCCGACGGCCTGTACGCGGCGGTGCGGGACAGCGAGGACGGTACGGAGGCGCTGCGGGCCTTCGCCGCCCGGGCCGACGCCGACCCGGCGTACACCCGGTGGAGCTACCGCCGCGACTTCGGCCCGGTGCGGCTGCTGATGGTCGACACGCGCGGCGCCCGGGTGCTGGGCGAGGGCGCGCGGGAGATGGTGGAGGCCAAGGAGCTGGCCTGGGTGCGGCAGCAGGCCCTGGACGGGGCCGGGACGTACGACCACCTCCTCATCGGCACCTCCCTGCCCTGGCTGCTGCCGCACTTCGTGCACGACGTGGAGGCGTGGAACGCCTCGGTGTGCGGCGGGCGGCGCGGGGCGCGCTGGGCGCGGATCGGCGAGGATCTGCGGCAGCGCGGCGACTTGGAGCACTGGGCCGCCTTCCCCGAGTCCTTCGACGCCCTGACCGATCTGATCGCCGAGGTCGGCGAGGGGGCCGACGCGCCCGCCACGATCAGTGTGCTGTCGGGCGACGTCCACCACGCGTACATCGCCGAACCGGACTGGTCCCGCTGGCCGCGCCGCCCGGTCAGCGAGGTCCGCCAGCTGACCTGCTCCCCCGTGCACAACAGCATCCACGCCTCGATCCGCGTCGGCTTCCGCTTCGGCTGGAGCCGGGCGGGCCGCGCGCTGGGCCGCGTCTTCACCCGCCACGGCCGCGTCCCGGCGCCCCGGCTGAGCTGGCGCAAGACGGGCGGCCCCTGGTTCGGCAACCAGCTGATGACCCTGACACTCCAGGGCAGATCGGCGCGGCTGCGCCTGGATCAGGCCGTCCAGGCCCCGGAACCCCATCTGGTCACGCCGCTGCGGACGTCCTGGCCGGAGGGCTAGGGGCGCCAGGGGCGCCTCACGCTCCGGAGGATCTTTTCCCGGACGGTGATGTGACCGGCGTCGGGGTCGAGGACCCCGCCGAGGCGGGCGAACGCCCGGTCGGTCAGGTCGAGGCACTTGGGTGCCGCCCGCGTCCACGCGAAGGTGCCGCGGTCGGTGATGCGCACGGTCAGGGACCTGCCGTTCGCGACGTTGGTGACCTTCACCCGGGTCCCGAACGGCAGCTGGGGCCTGCGGCTCAGCGAGGTCGCCGCGGTGTTCCTGGCGTTGTCGAAGAGCTGACCGCTCGCCGTGCGGGCACCGGCCCGCATCGGCCCGTAGTGCGTGGCCCAGCACTCCTTGCCCGCGGGCGGGATGTCGCGCACCGGAGCGAACCCCAACGCGGCGGACAGCGCCGCGGTCCCGGCGGCACCGGCGGCCACCCGGACGAGCGGGGCGCGCTTTCCCCTCACCATGACGACACCACCATGACGACGTCCCTTCCCCCGGGGAGGGCTCGATCCCCCGCGCGACCGGCGGCACACACCCGAACGGCCGTGCGCGGGTGCCGCCGGAGTGATACGGAACACAACGGAGGGGGACGTTCCGGCCCGCGGGTGGAAACCCGCGGAGCGAACGGCATGATGGGCGAAATCCTGCGTCACATCTGCCCCGGGAGAAACACCTTGGCCGGAGACCCCCACGCCATAGCCATCGTCGGGGCCGGTCCCCGCGGCACCAGCGTGCTGGAGCGCCTCTGTGCCTCCGCGCCCGAGCTGATACCGGGGACCAGGCTGACCGTGCACCTCGTGGACCCGTCCCCGCCGGGCGCCGGGCGAGTGTGGCGGACGGCACAACCGGGCGAGTTGCTGATGAACACCGTCGCCTCGCAGGTGACCCTGTTCACCGATGACAGCGTCGAATGCGACGGACCGATACGCACCGGGCCGAGCCTGTACGAATGGGCCACCACCGGCGACGACGCCCCCGCCCCTTCCCTCGCCCCGGACGACTATCCGAGCCGCGCCCTCTACGGCCACTACCTGGAGTGGGTGTTCGCCGAGGTCGTCCGCACCGCCCCCGGCACCGTCACCGTCCGCGCGCACCCGGCCCGCGCCATCGGGCTGGAGGAGACACCGGACGGCACCCAGACCCTGGCCCTCGACGACGGCACGCGCCTCGATGGACTGCGCGCCGTCGTTCTGGCCCAGGGTCATCTGCCCCGGACCCCCGACGAGACGGAGAAGCGGCTCGGCGCCCACGCGGCCCGCCACGGGCTGCGCTACTACCCGCCCGCCAACCCCGCCGATGTCGACTTGTCGCCCATAGAGCCCGGTGAGCCCGTGCTGCTCCGCGGCCTGGGCCTCAACTTCTTCGACCACATGGCGCTGCTCACCGAGGGCCGCGGCGGTTCGTTCACGGCCGTCACGGAAGGCGCCCCGGGAGGGCTGGTCTACCACCCCTCGGGCCGCGAGCCACAGCTGTACGCGGGGTCGCGCCGCGGCATCCCGTACCACGCCCGCGGCGACAACGCGAAGGGCGCGCACGGCCGTCACACCCCGCTGCTGCTGACCCCGGACGTCCTCGACGCCTTCCGCAAGCGGGCGGACTCCGGCGATCCGCCGGACTTCCGCGCGGAGGTGTGGCCGCTGGTGGCCAAGGAGGCCGAAACCGTCTACTACGAAGCCCTGCTGTCCCGCCAAGACCCGGGCGCCCCACCACACTTCCGGCGTCACTTTTTGGCCACTTCCCCCGGCTCCCCGGAAGAGGCCGACGTCCTGCTGGCGTTCGGTATTCCGACAACCGGGCGATGGTGCTGGGAGACGATCTCCCAGCCCCACCGCGAACAAAACTTCACCACGCGTGACGCCTTCCGGCGGTGGCTGCTGACGTACGCGCGCGCGGACGCGGCCCACGCGCGGCTTGGCAATGTGGCCGGTCCGGTCAAGGCCGCGCTCGACGTCCTGCGCGACCTCCGCAACGAGGTGCGGCTGATCGTCGACCACGGCGGGCTCTCCGGGGTCTCGCGCCGGGCCCATCTCGACCGCTGGTACACCCCGCTGAACGCGTTCCTGTCGATCGGCCCGCCGCGCCGCCGGATCGAGGAGATGGCCGCGCTGATCGACGCGGGGGTGCTCGACATCCTGGGTCCAGGTCTGGACGTCACGACCAAAGCACCTGATGGGCCGTCAGTTCAAGCGGGCTTCGCCGCCCACTCGACCCTCGTTCCCGGCCCTCCGGTGATCGCCCGGACGCTGATCGAGGCACGGCTGCCGGAGCCGGATCTGCGCCGCACCGCCGACGCGCTGCTGAGCGGACTGCTGCGCGACGGGCAGTGCCGACCGCACCGGGTGGAGGGCTACGAGACGGGCGGACTGGACGTCACCCCGGCCCCGTTCCGGATCGTGGACGCGCAGGGACGCCCGCATCCGCGCCGGTTCGCGGTCGGGGTGCCGACGGAGGGCGTCCACTGGGTGACCGCGGCGGGGGCGCGCCCCGGCGTGAACTCCGTCACCCTGTGCGACACGGACGCGGTGGCGCGGGCGGTGCTGCGCCTGGCGACGCCACCCGAGCCGCACCGGAAATCCGCGCCGATGTGCGCCGCGGGGCTCTGAGGAGCGGCCCCGGACACAGCCTCGAAGGCCCTTCCCGGGCCCCCACATTGGCAGGTTCTTGAACTTGCAACAAAAGGTGAGGGGAACCTAACCTGTCGGTCCGTTGTTTCTCCGTCCCCAGGAACAAGGAGCAATCCCCTCATGTCTCCCGAGACCTCCCCCCGCTCGCTCGACGGCCTGTTGGAAACCGGCAGACCGTACGTGCTCTCCCTCTTCCGGATCGTCGTCGGCCTGCTCTTCTTCTGCCACGGCGCCTCGTCGCTGCTCGGCTGGATGGGCGGCGCGATGGGCACCGGCAAGACCGTCGAGGCGGGCACCTGGCCCGGCTGGTACGCCGCGGTCATCCAGCTCGTCGGCGGCGCCCTGGTGATGCTCGGCCTCGGCACCCGCATCGCCGCGTTCATCTGCTCGGGCTCGATGGCCTACGCGTACTTCCACGAGCACCAGCCGGAGAAGCTGTGGCCGCTTCAGAACGGCGGCGAGGCCTCGGCCATGTTCTGCTGGGCGTTCTTCCTCATCGTCTTCACCGGCCCGGGCCCCTGGGCGCTGGACCGGATCTTCGGCTCGTCCCGCGCGTCCGCGGCGGCGGCCGAACCGCGGCGCCAGCCGAGCGCGGTCTGATACGGGCGGGCGCGGACTGACCGGCGAGCCCGGTCCGACCCGCGAGCGCGTTCTGACCGGCGAGACGGAAACGTCCGCACCGTGAACGTGCGGTGAATCGCGCCATGCGGGGCCATGCGCCCCGCATGGCGTGATTCGAACAGCATCGTCACCCCTTACCGGTATCCTCAACGGTCACAGGCGTACGCTGTATGGCTGTACAGGCCGCTCCCGCCCGCCCCGCGCGGACGAGACGCGGCGGCGGGGGAACGGGATCGGGAGAAGAACGTTGTTGGAACATTTGGGGTCGCTGACCAACACCCCATGGATCTACGCAGTCATCGCCATTTCGGTCCTACTCGACGTCTTCCTGCCCGTTCTGCCGAGCGGCTTCATCGTCATCACGGCCGCCACCGCCGCCGCGGGCACCACCGTCGACCCGGTCGGCGTGGTGCGCCAGGCGGACGCGGCCGACTTCCCCGCGATGTTCGCGCTGCTGCTGTGCGCCGCGACCGCCTCCGTCCTCGGCGACATGGTCGCCTACCGGCTGGCCTGGCGCGGCAGCGACCGGCTCGACCGGGCCATCGCCCGCTCCCGCCGACTCACCTCCGCCCAGGAGAAGTTGGGCACCGCGCTGGTGCGCGGCGGCGGACCGCTCGTCGTCATAGCCCGCTTCGCCCCCGCCGGACGGTCCGTCGTCAGCCTGAGCGCGGGCGCCGCACACCGTCGGGTGACGGAGTTCCTGCCCTGGTCGGTGGTGGCCGGTCTGGCCTGGGCCGCGTACGGCGTGGCGCTCGGCTACGTCGGCGGCCAGTGGCTCGGCGCCAGCTGGCTGGGCACGGCGGTGTCGGTCCTCGCGCTGTTCGCCGCGGGTGCGGGCGCGGCGTACGTGATGAAGCGTCCGGCCGAGGACGAGCCCGGACCGCTCGCGGGCCCCGTCGCCACGGCGCCGTAGGCTCAGCGGTCGATTACGGATCATCGCGCGATTGCGGTTACGGTCCTCCCCATGCGACTCATGCGTCCCATGCGTCACTTCGTCCCCCCGGTCCCGGCACCGGTCCCGGCATGCTGAGCCGTGCGGCCGGGATGTTCGCGGCATTCGTCGCCGGCCTCGCGCTGGTCGTCGCCGCCATCCTCGTCGTACGGCAGATCATGGCGCCCTCCGAGCCCAAGCTGCCCGTCGTCCCGGACGCGCGGCGTCCGATCGTGGAGCGGGCGGCGAAGGTCTGCTCACCGCTGAGCGTGCCGCTGCTGGCCGCGCAGATCCACGCGGAGAGCAACTGGCGGCCGGACGCGGACTCCGGACACGCCCAGGGCATCTCGCAGTTCGCCCCGGACACCTGGAAGGAGTGGGGGCGGGACGGCAACGGCGACGGCAAGGCCGACGTCTGGGAGCCCCGGGACGCGATCCCCGCCCAGGCGCACTACATGTGCCACCTGTACGGCGTGGTCGACGAACTCCCGGGCAACCGGACCCGGCTCGCCCTGGCCGCGTACAACGCGGGACCGGGCGCGGTGCTCAGGGCGCGCGGCATCCCGACCATCCACGAGACCCGCGGCTACGTGGACCGCATCGTCAACACGCTGCTGCCCCAGTACCGGAAGAGCGAGACGCGCTACCAGCGGAGCGAGGCGAAGCGCAATCGCGCGCGCTCCGCCTCACCGTCCACCTCCGCCTCGTCCTCCCCCAGCCCACCCGCGCCCCTCTCCGCACGGACTACCCGCCAGCGGCTATGAAGTCCTCCACGGCCCGGACGAGTTCCAGCGGCGTCTCGTCGGCGGGGTAGTGCCCCGCCGACGCCAGCTCGACCAGGTCGGCATTGGCGTACCAGCGCAGCCACGTTTGGCGCATCACCTCCGCGGTGAGCGCCGGATCGTGGGCGCCGACCACCACCCGCACCGGCAGCTGGGAGCCGTCCACCTCCTCGTGGAAGTCCTCCAGCGCCCAGGAGTCCAGCCACGCCCGGAACGCCTTGGCGTCGCTGTGCTCCAGCGAATGCCGCACCATCAGGTCGAGCCAGGCGTCCGGATGACGGCCGCCCGTGGTGAGGTCGATGATCGCCCGTCGGCTCTCGGGCCGGTCGGCGGCCGACGCGAACAGCTCCCACTGCTCACCCTCCATCGGCACCCCGCTCGCCGGTACGGGAGCCACCCCGACCAGCCGCTGGACGCGGTGGGGGGCCGCCGCCAGCACGCGCTGGACGACGGCGGCGCCCATCGAGTGCCCGAGCAGCGAGAACCGCTCCCACTCCAAATGGTCGGCGAGCGCGAGCAGATCCCGGCCCGCCTCGCTGGTGGTGTACGCGCCGGGGACGTCACGCGCTTCCCCGTAACCGCGCAGATCGGGCAGTACGTAGGTGAAGGCGCGCCGGTCGATGTGCGGCAGCATCGCGGCGTAGGCGGCGCGGTCCGAGAACCAGCCGTGCACCGCCATGACGTGGTGCGGTCCTTCGCCGACGGTCTCATACGGTGGAACGAGGGGTGGAACAAGCGGTCCCATGGCACCTCCGGTCCCAGTCGAATGCGGACACGCGGCGCGCGCCCGCTGGTGGACAACGGTGGCGTCTCGCGCGGAAGTGGGCAAGCCCGGTGCGCATATGCGCCGGGCGTCCCCCGTACGGGTCACCCATACGGCCCACCCTGACGGCTCGCCCTGAGGGTGGGCCCTGGCGGCTCGCCCTGACGGCTCGCGCCGGGGCTCACCCGTACGGCGGGCCGCCCGCGCCGCTCAGCGTGTCCGGTCGTACCCGCCGGGCCGTCCGTAGTGTCATGACCGCTGTGGCGCGCGACGGCGGGGACGAGAGCGGCAGCGGGGCGTTGCGGAGCCGCACCCCCACATCCCCGCGCACCGCCGTCATGACCCTCGCCGTGGCCGCCGTCTACTACGCGGGCGCCCAGCTCGGTCTGCTCCAGGAACTGGTACGCGGCCAGGTCACCCCGCTGTGGCCGCCCACCGGGATCGCGCTGGCCTGCCTGCTCCTGCTGGGCCCCCGCAGCTGGCCGGGGATCACCCTCGGCGCCCTCGCGGTCAACGCCCCCATCGGCCCCGCGCCCCTCGCCGTCCTCGCGATTGTCGCGGGCAACACCCTGGCCCCGCTGTGCGCGTATCTGCTGCTGCGGCGGGCGGGCTTCCGTACGGAACTGAACCGGCTCCGGGACGCGCTGGCCCTGGTCTTCCTCGGCGCCCTGGCCGGAATGCTGATCAGCTCCACCCTGGGCACCGCCGTCCTCGTCCTCGCGGACGCCCTCCCCGCGAGCGCCTTCTGGCCCGCCTGGTCGGTCTGGTGGACCGGGGACGCGATGGGCGTCCTGGTCGTCACGCCCCTGCTGCTGGCCGCCCGCCGGGCCCGCCTCCCGCGCGGCGTCAGCCCGTACCGCCGGCTGGAGGCGGCGGCGCTGCTGCTGGGCACGGCGGGCGTCATGCTGGTGGCCACCCGCTCGGCCGCCAGCCTGCTCTTCCTCGTCTTCCCCTTCCTCATCTGGGCCGCGCTCCGCTTCCAGCTCCCCGGCGCCGCGCCCTGCTCGCTCATCGTCACCGTCCTCGCGATCCAGGCCACGGCCGAAGGCGTCGGCCCCTTCGCGGGCCACTCGCTGCTGGCGCGGATGGTCACCCTCCAGGCCTTCAACGGCTCCACGACGCTTACCGCCCTCCTCCTCGCGGCGATCATCGCCGAGCGCGACCACACGCGGCGGCAGATCGAGCAGGTGTGCGTCCAACTCGCCGAAACGGTGGCGCGGCTGACCCCGGACGAGCCGGAACCGGGCCGCTAGGAACGGCATCTACCAGTCCGTACGCTCACACCCGGCTTCCGAAGGACCCCATGACCACGACGGCAACCCGCCACCTCTATCTGACCCGGCACGGCGAGGCGACCCCGGACGAGCGCGCGCTGACGGACGACGGCCGCCGCCAGGCCGTCCTGCTCGGCAAGCGGCTCCGGAACGTACCGCTGACCGCCATCCACCACGGCCCGCTCCCGCGCGCCGCCCAGACGGCACGCCTGATCGCCGCCCAGCTCGACGACGTACCCGCGCACGCCTGCGAACCCGCCGGGGACTACGTCCCGCATACGCCGGAGCGCGACGAACTCCCGCCCGACGCCGCCGACGTGCTCCTCGACTTCGTCCACCGCGTCCCCGCGGACCAGCGCGCCCACGGCCCGCGGCTGGCCCACGAAGCGCTGGAACGCTTCACCGGCCCGGCGCCCGGCGCCGAGGACCGCCACGAACTGGTGGTCACCCACAACTTCCTCATCGGCTGGCTCGTGCGGGCCGCGCTCGACGCACCGCCCTGGCGCTGGATGGGCCTCAACCACGACAACGCGGCCCTGACCGTCCTCCGCTACCGCCCGGGCTTCCCCGCCTCCTTGGTCTCCTACAACGACACGTCCCACCTGCCCGCCGTGTAACCGGCCGCCCAGGGAACAGGACAGGGCGAGGCGTGCTCGGGATCCGGGCAGACAACCCGGGTCAACGCCTCGCGCAGTGCGTCCATCCGCGGGCGCCCGACCCGCAGCCCGACCCGGATCTCCCGCACCCCCCGTTCCCCCGGGTCGGCATCCGGATACTGGCACCGCCACTGCTGCGGCAGCTCCTCATACAGCTCGCGGTCCTCCACCGCGACCACCGCCAGCTCGTACGCCTCCGGCCCCTCGTCCAGCAGCCGACGGAACCCGTCGACGACCCGCGCGAGGTCGTCCTCGGTCGCGTACACCCCGATCCGGATGACGAAGTCCTCCTCCGCGCCGCCGCTCAGTAGTAACCCCTCCCCCCGTCGATCAGCTCCCGCATCGCGTCCATGTGACCGGCGTGCCGGGCGGTCTCCTCGATCATGTGGAACAGGATCCACCGCACCGAGGCGGCGGCATCGTGCAGCGTCGGGTGCCGCCCGACGTCGTCCAGCGCATGCTCCGCGATGATCGCGTCCGATACCGCGCACTGCTGCTCGTACTCGGCGAGCAACTGGTCCAGCGGAACCCCCGCCACCCGCATGTCCGCGTCCTCGACCCCCTCCTCGAACCGCGGCCCCTCCGCCGCGCGCCCCATCAGGACGACCTCGAACCAGAGGTGCTCGACCCACCTCAAATGGGACACCACACCGGCCATCGTCATCAGCGGCGAACCGGGCAGCACCGCCCGATGGGCATCCTCGAGGGACAGCCCCTCACACTTCCAGTGGACGACCGACCGCTGCATGTCCAGCCAGCCGACCAACTGCGTCCGCTCATCGGCCCCGTACGCGGGCCGCACCCGTGCAGGAATCATGTCCGCCGACGCTACTCCACCCCCCTGCATCCCGCGCCGGAGTTTCGGCGTAGGCCGTACGACTACCGGACGAAGGCCGGACCCGTGCTGTAGGGCCCGGCCTTCCGCATCCGAGTCACGCGCAGCCCAGCAGCGTGAATAAGGACAGGAATCACGGTACGGCCCCCCACCGACAACCGCCGGAGCCTGTGGATAACCAACCCCCACGGGTCACAGCGCGGCCGACAATTCCTCGTGCAGCCCTTCCAGGGCGGTGTGGTCGTCATCGCTGCCGGTGTGCGGAGCGGCGAACCAGCGGGCGTACTCGTCGATCTCGGACAGCCGCCAGTCCAGCGCGAACAGCTCGACCATCGCGGGGTCGGCGTCCAGGCGGTCGCCCGCGCCCGCGGTGAGCAGGTCGGCGTAGTCCCGCTCGCGCGGTGCGAGGGCCAGCGACTCCCAGTCGACCAGCCTCAGCCCGTGGGCGTCCACGACCTGGTTGTCGTGGTGCGGCTCGCCGTGGGTCGGCACCCAGGAGTCCTGGTGCGCGAGGGCTAGGTCCGCGAGTTCGTGGTACCGGCCCGTCCAGCGCGTGATCGCGTCGCCGTGGTCGGCGATCGCGGTGCGGGCCTCCTCCGCCAGCGGGCCGGACGTCCAGGGCCGGGCGGCGGTGCNATCGCGTCGCCGTGGTCGGCGATCGCGGTGCGGGCCTCCTCCGCCAGCGGGCCGGACGTCCAGGGCCGGGCGGCGGTGCGGGCCCGCAGCTCGTCGGCGAAACCGGTGCCGACGCGCGGCGCCCAGCGCCGCAGGCCGTCCGGTGGCGCGGCGCCGTGCAGCGCGGCCAGCGCCGCGCGGACCTCCCGCAGGTGGTCGGGCTCGCGCGCCTCCGCCTCCGTCGGCGTCCGCCCCTCCAGCCACGGTGTCACGCTGAGCGTTCCGGCCCCGACGTCGACGGTGAACCGCCCGGACCGGGCGGGCAACGGCGCGCACACCACGTTCAGCCCGGCGCCCGCCAGCACCGCGGCCCCCGCGTAGGCGGTCTCCAGCGACGCCGCGGTATGCCGGGGCGCCAACTGGTCCAACGTCACGAACAGGGTCGTCCCACCACCGGCCACCCGCCAGTGGTGGGCGCCGAACCCCCAGGGCAGATAGCACGCCTCGGCGACCTCGGGCAGCCAGTGCGCGGCGACCGCACGCGCGACCGCGCCGTCGGTGATGAAAGAGGGACGGGACAACACAAGGCTCACCCTAGAAACGATGCACGTCGTCGTCACCGGAATTTCCCCGGCTCGCGAGGGGGAGAGAGACGTGGTGACGACACGACGAGGACGTAAGCGGTCCTTACGCCGCGGGGCCTGGCCCACCGGCGCCGCACTGCTGCTCATCCTGGCCCTGACCTGGGACACGGTGTGGCCGTACGTCGTCGGAGCGGCCCTCGTGGCCCTGCTCGGCGGCGCCCTCTGGTGGCTGCGTACGACGCACCGCACGGCGGTCGCCGGACATCGCGCCTGGCAGGCCGAGGAGGAGCACAAGGCGCGCGAGCGCTCCATGGCCGAGGTCGACGCCATGACGTGGCAGCGGTTCGAGCGGTACGTCGCGGAGCTGTGCTGCCGCGACGGCTGCACCCAGGTCGTCGTCTCCGGGAAGTCGGGCGACCTGGGCGCCGACGTCACCGGCCTGATGCCGGACGGCCGTCGGCTGGTGATCCAGTGCAAGCACTACGCGGCGCACCGCACCGTATCGAGCGGGGACATGCAGAAGTTCCTGGGCACCGCGAAGGCCGAACACGGCGCGGACGTCGCGGTCTTCGCCACCACGGCCGACTTCACGCGCGCGGCCCGCACCCTGGCCGTGAAGCACGGCATCCTCGCCCTGCACCGCGACCTGCTCGGCGCCTGGGTCAGGGGGGCCACCCTGGAGTCCCTGATCCCGCTCAACGGAGCGGGCAGCGGCCCACCGCGCGGCCGCCGGGCGCGCGGGACGTAACGGCGCGGCGCGTGAGTCCGCGTCGATCTGGGCATGCCTGGATGGGGGACGGGGGCGGAGGATGAGCAATAACGTACCGGGGGGTCACGGCCTGCTGCGCAGATTTCGCGCCGCCCTCGCACTGTGCATTCTGCTCGGCGGGCTGAGCCTCGCCCTGGTGTCCAACGACCGTGACGGCTTCGGCTGGGCCGTGCTCAATGAACTGGCCGTCTTCGCCGCCGCCGGTGTCGCCGTCCCCTTCTACTACGACCTGTTCCTGCGGGACGCCGAACGCCAGCGCTTTCTGGAGGAGATGGGGCAGCAGCTCGATGCGCGGCTGTGTGCCCGCGAAAGCAGCCACGGTCTGACCGTTCATGCCCAGGGCCGCCCTTCTCCGACCGAGAAGGCCGAATTCATCGCCGGGGCACGTTCCCAGATCATCGAGGTCGGCATCGCCCTGCGCAGTCTGGCGAGCCTGTTCGTCTCGCGTCCCGAGCGGGATCTGGTCGACCCCGTACGTCGGCTCCTGAGCCAGGGCGTGAACATCACCTACGTCGTGGCGGATCCCGCATCGGCGCTGGTCGCCGAGTACGCCCGAAGCATCGGCGAACCCGACCTGCCGCAGCGGGCGGCCGATTCCGCCCGCCAGTTGCTGGAGGTCGCCAGGCGTTTCGACGCCGAAGGCCATCCCGGACGCATCGTCGTGCACGTCACCGGGCAACTCCCCACCTGCTACCTGAGCATCATCGACCCCGACTCCGAGGCGGGCCGCTGTCGCACCTCCCCCTATCTGCCCGGGGTACGGCGAGCCGACTCACCCGTGTTCGACATTGCCCGGATGACCCAGCGCGATCTGTTCGAGCGCTACGTGGCCTATACGCGCCGCATGCTGGACGACAGCAGGCCGATCGCCTGAAGCGTTGTCAGTACCCGGATCACACCCCTAGGTTGGCGAGCGGACGATGTTCGACGGGACGAGGGCGAGGAGGAGTCCGTCACCCATGGCTCGCACGCGATGGCATCCGCCGGAGCGCTTCTTCAACGCCGCGAACCGCGTGGTCCGGCCGCTTCTCCGGTCCCGGCTGCACCCGCTCGTGAGCGGTCGGCTCATGCTGCTCACCTACGAGGGCGCCAAGTCCGGCCGCACCTTCGCGATTCCGGTGGCCTACTACCGCCCGGCCCCGGACGAGGTGTGGGCCTTCGGCGCGCGGACCGGCTGGATGAGCAACTTCCGGAACCGTCGCACCGTACGTCTGCGGCTGCGCGGCCGGGAGGTACGCGCCGACGCCACGGCCGTCGAGGACCGGGAGCAGGTGGCGCGCCTGCTGGAGGAACTCGTCCAGCGCAAGGGCCCCGGGGCGATCCGGGACCCGTTCGTCGGCTTCCCGCGCGACCGCCACCCGACGCACGAGGAGGCGCTGGCCGCGGCGGACCGGGTGCGCATCGCGCGCTTTCACCTGGCGGCCAAGCCCTGAAGGCTCTGTGCCCAGGCCTCAGGACCGGTCGAGTCGAAGCCGCTCGGCCCTCGGCAGCCCCGCGACCACCAGATCGTAGGAGTCCTCGATCAGCTCCCGGACCAGCTGGTCCGGGAGGTCGCCGTCCACCGTCACCGTGTTCCAGTGGCGCTTGTTCATGTGCCACCCCGGCACGATCAGCCCCGGGTGGTCACCGCGCAGCCGAAGCGCGGCCTCCGGCTCGCACTTCAGGTTCACCGTCAGGGGACGCGCGTCCAGGGTCGTCAGCGCGAAGATCTTGCCGCACACCTTGAAGGCCGAGACTTCCGGCACCCGGGGGAACGGGAACTCCTCCGCAGCCGCGTTGAAGGACGCGCAAAAGGACCGCAGCTGCTCGGGGGTCACTCCAGGTCTCCTCGATCTCGGCTGATGGGGATGGCGCCACAGCTCTACCAGCCCCGCGACGGACTCTGCCACATCCTCCACCATGGGCCCCGGCACGCACCCACCGTCCATCCGTCCCGGCCGACGCGCCCCTCCTCCATCACGTGGTGTCGTCGTCCGGGCCTTTCGCGAAAAGGCCGGCCAGCCGGGCGCGGGTGACCACCGCGATGGTGAAACCATCGGTGATGTCTCCCTGGCCGATCAGCTCTTCCGCCCGGCTGAAGGGCATCACGACGGCCCGTCGGATGCCCTCCGCCCTGTCCAAGGTCCCGACTCCGGGGATACGAGCCGCGTACAGCTCGGCGTGGCCACCGAGTAGTCCACTGTCGGCGTGGACCGTGCCGAGCGAGATCAGTTCCCCGGCCCGGACACCCAGCTCTTCCTCGAGTTCCCGGATCGCATTCGCCGGCCCGCCCTCCCCCTCTTCCCCCATGCCGCGGGGTACCTCCAAGTGCCAGGCACGGGTGGCATGCCGGTAGTGCTCGACCAGGACGATGTCGGAGCCGGTGCCCATCAGCGGCAGGACCACCACCCCGGGGGCGTCTCCCGCGGGCAGCATCCTCACATACAGGCCCAGGCTGCCGTCAGGGAAGCGAACGGCGTCGCGAACGACCGTGATGAACCGGTCGGCGTACACCACACCGACCGGCTCATCGGACCCGGCGCTGCATCGGGCCGCCTCGATATCGACCGGGTCGAGCAGGATCTCGATCCCGCCCGGTACGTTGACGAACATCTCCGGATGCTTCCGGCGCAGGTCCTCGTAGGAAGTGTCGGGAGACTTCACGGTGCTTCAGTACTCCAGTACATCGTCGTTCTCCTGGATGGTGGTCGAACTGGTGGCCGATGGAGCGGCGCGGTCCTCCGTGTATCCCGGAAGCCTCCGGGCCAGATCGCGGAACTCGTTCCACTCACGTTCGCTGTCGAGCCGGACGGAGGCGATCTCGCGGGCGAATTTCTGCTCCCGCTGTCCGGCCGCCCGATTACGCAGGATCATCTGCACGGAACCACCGAGTGACCCCACCGACGTGGCTCCGAGGCTCGCTGCCACGGACCACCCCTCGACACCGGTCAGCGCGGTGAATACCGCCCCGCCCACCGTGAGGACGACTTCGAGGACAGGCGACCACTTGTTCGCCTCGGCCTTGGACCCGCGACGGGCCTCGACAAGCCTGACGATTTCGGAATTGAGCCGAATGTAGCGATCGAATACGTCTCCGACATGGGAATGGAAGGCGGCGGGATCGGCCGTCAGCGAACTGAACGCTTCCATGTAGCGATGCCACGGCCCGCTCTGCCGAAGCGACCAGATGTCTTCGAGGGCCAACGTGTCGATTTCCGAAGGCGTGAGACGGTCCTGAACGGTGGAGAACGCCTGCCGCTGGAGAAACTTCACCAACTGCTCGGGGTCGCGAACGGTAGCGCCCGCCGAAGCGACGCGTATGTCCCGCCACTCCTGTAACGCCACCCGGCGCAGGCTTCCGGTCGGAGTCAGCGGGTACATGCCCAGGGCGTCCGCGAGATTGACGTTGTAGATGAGGTCCAGCAGGTGCTTGACCTCGGCGGAGAAGGGCTTGCTGCCGTCATACCTGCCTTCGGAGACGGGCGAACCGTCCACGCACACGAACTCCTCGTACAGCAGGTTCCGGGTGACCGCGGCGTCGCGGATGCGCTGCCTGTTGCTGAACTCGACCACCTCGCCGACCCGCTCCACGAACGCCGGCACCTTGTCGTTCGGCACACCCACCTGAGAGGCGAGCAGCGGGAGGTCCTTCGCGGTCAGCCCCTGCACCCGGGCGGCGAACGGGTTGATCAGAGCCGACCTGCTGTCCCTGGCGTTCTCCTGGTCGTTCCAGGACAGACGGACGCAGGTGACCTTCTCCGTGGCAGGCATCTCCGCCAAGGTTTCCCGCCAGGCATCGAAAGCATCCTCATCCAGATCCACGCCTTGCGGGCGGTCGGTGGGCTCCCGCTCCCTGAGCAAGAATGGAACCAAGGAGCTGTCCGCCAGCAGCTTCTGATGAGCCCTCCTGGCTTCTCCGCCGTCGACCAGATCACGGCTCACGGCAGGGTTGTTGTAGAAGAAAACCCTGTTCACAACGACTTGGCGAGTATTGATGAGGCTACGGAAGTACTCGGCTCGCACTTGGTCGTTACGGAGATCCTGGATATCCCGCAGGGACTTGCCTTTCGCGATCATCTTTCGCGTCAGGTCCGCACTGACCCACTGGTTGTCCAGCGACTGCGCGATGACGGCCCCCGGATCCAGATTCTCAGGACGCGCGCGGGTCAGCGCGCCTTCGCCGTCATGGCTGCTGCTCATGATCTCTCCCCCTGACTCAAGGCCCCACGGATGGAATCCGTTCTCGGGCGGGATCGGCTCCAAAACGCCGAATCGCCGAGCAGAGAGCAATCTGCCCAGAACCACCTGCCGCCAAGCTGACTCGTGCAGCAGACACCTTGTCGGCGGTGGTCGGCCTCGCTCTGCCACCGGCGAAGGGCCGGACGACCGTGCGGGCGGTCGTGCAGGCTGCGTCGTATGGAGGGCATCGAGGTACTACCGAGCCTGCGCATGCTTCGCTTTCCCGTGGGGGCCGCCTACCTGTGGCGGGACGGCGACGAGCTGACCCTCATCGACACCGGAACGGCCGACTGCGCGGCGGAAATCGAAGCCGCGCTGGACGGGGCATTGCGGCGGATCGTGCTGACGCACTGGCACGAGGACCACACCGGCTCGGCAGCCGAACTGGCCGAGCGGCACGACGCGGAGGTGGTCGCGCACCGGCTGGAGGCTCCGGTGATCCGGGGCGAGGCGGCCGGGGCGCCACCGGTGCTGGAGGAGTTCGAGGTACCGATCAAGGCGGCCATCCCGCCGCTGCCGCCCGCGCCGCCGTGCCGAGTGGACCGCGAGGTCGAGGACGGCGATGTGCTGGCGTTCGGCGACGGGGCATCGGTCGTCGCGGTGCCCGGGCACACGGACGGCTCGATCGCGCTCCACCTGCCCGGGCCGAGGGTGCTGTTCACCGGCGACGCGGTCGCCAACGTCGGCCGGACCATGCTGGGTGTCTTCAACACCGACCGCGCCCGGGCCATCGAGTCGCTGCACCGGATGGCCGAGCTGGACGTCGACACGGCGTCATTCGGCCACGGCGACCCGATCACCCACGGCGCCGCGGCCGCCCTGCGGGAAGCGTCGGCCGCAACCACGTGATGCCGGCGGCGCGGCAAGACCCCCAGCCGGGACCGGCTGGGGGTCTTCGTGGTGGTGGGCGCAGACGGGTTCGAACCGCCGACATCTGCCTTGTAAGGGCAGCGCTCTACCGCTGAGCTATGCGCCCTGAGCGAGCTGTCAGCCTACCTTGTTCGCGGGGCGGCGCCGCAATCCGGTCGGGGTGGGAAGAAAGCCGGAGACGCGAACCGTACCGACCTCTGTGTTCGTCCCTGGTGGGTGGGAGAATGACATCCGGGCCCGGGCGATCCAATGGGAGAGGTAAGTGGCGGCGACACCTGCGCGGCGGTGGTTCGGGGGACGCGGGGAGAGCCAGCGGGCGGAGGCGCAGGCGGCGAAGGATGCCGCGGCGGCCGCGTTCTACGAGCTGGACACCGCGCAGCGGGATCTGCGGATCTCGATCGAGACGATCACGGCGGTGGACGACTCCCCCGCCGCCCGCCGGGCCGCCGCCGACTTCGCGGCGCTCGGGCAGCGGATCGACCAGGTCAGCCACGACTACATCACCGCGGTGGACGCGCATGACCTCGACCGTGACGGGCTGGACGCGGCGGCGGCCGGGCGGGCGCGGGCGGAGCTGACTCGGGCGCGGGACGAGCTGCGGCGGACCAAGGCGGACCTGGACCGGTTCGGGCAGGGGCTCGGGCCGCTGCTCCAGCAGGCCGAAACGCAGCTCGCGCGGCTCGCGCCGGCGGTGGAGCGGGCGCGACAGGCGCTGCTGGCGGCCACGAACGCGCTGGACGAGGTGCGCGGCTCCGGGCTGCGGGCGGACGATCTCGCGGCGCGGCTGGCGGCGCTGTCGCCCGAGCTGACCAAGCTGAACCAGGGCGCCGGGCAGCACGGTGTGCAGGAGACCATCCGGCGCGCGGACGATGTGCTGCGGCGGGCGGAGGCCGTCCGCGGGGAGGCGGAGCGGCTGCCGGAGCGGGCGGCCGAGATAGACCGGCGGCTGGTGTCGCTGCGTACTCGCGCGCAGGCGATCACCACCCGGGCCGCCCAGGTGGAGCCCGTGCTCAGTGAGCTGCGCCGCCGCTACAGCGCGGCCTGCTGGCAGGACCTCCAGTCGGTGCCCGGGCAGGCGGCGCGGGACGTGGCGCAGGCGGAGGCGAAGCTCGGCGAGGCGCGGACGGCGCGCGAGGAGCAGCGCTGGCCGGACGCCACGGCCCTGCTCGGTACGGTACGGGCGCTGCTGAACACCACGGACGAGGCGGTGTCCGCGGCCGGGGACCGGTTGCGGCGGCTGGACGAGGTGTCGTTCAACCAGGACAAGGAGATCGAACGCACCCGTTTCGCGATCCGCGACGCGCAGCGGCTGGCGATGGCCGGGCGCAGCACCCCCGACCCGCGCCACGCCCGCCCGCTGGACGACGCGGTGGCGCGGCTGGAGGGGGCCATCGCGGGGCTGGAGGGGCGGCACCCGGACTGGTGGCACTTCCTCACGGAGATGGAGGCGGTCCGGCAGACGGCCGCCCGGGTGGTGCAGGAGATCCGGGATGAGCTCGGGGGCGGGGCCGGGGCCGGGCACTGAGTCAGGACGGCCGAGGATCGGGAATGGGGTTCTGGGGGCGTTCGGGCTGGTTATGCTCCTGACATGCCTCGCTACGAATACCGCTGCCGCGCCTGCGGGACCACCTTCGAGCTGAACCGGCCCATGGCCGAGTCCTCGGCGCCCGCCTCGTGCCCGGAAGGGCATGACGACACGGTGAAGCTGCTGTCGACCGTCGCCGTCACCGGTGGCTCCGCCGCCTCCTCGGCTCCCGCGCCGCCCGCCGGTGGCGGGGGCGGATGTTGCGGGGGCGGGTGCTGCGGCTGATCCTGGGAGGTACGTCACCGGGGGTGCGTAAACGGCACGTACCCCCGCGTACCCACCGCGGGTACGGCCTCGCCGGTTAGGAGGCCGACATGGCTACTGGCCGCCCCTCCCCCATCGGTCCGCACCCCGCCGGCACCGCGCGGCACTTTCCGGAGCGGATCGGCGGGCACACCAAGCTGGATGAGCATCTGCCGGTGGACCACCGGCTGAGCCGGGTCTATCGCCTCGGGGCGGGGCTGATGGGCCTGGTCCTGCTCGCCTTCGGGATCCTCGGGCTGACCGACAACATCGGGTTCTTCGACACCGGGGGCGCGACCGTCGCCCAGCTGAACACCAACGGTGCGCTGAGCGTGCTGTCCATCGCCATCGGGGGACTGCTGTTCGTCGGCATGGTCATCGGCGGCAACTTCGCCTCGACGCTCAACATGGTGCTCGGGCTGCTCTTCCTGCTGAGCGGGTTCGTCAATCTCGCGCTGCTGGAGACCAGCTTCAACTTCCTGGCCTTCCGGCTCCAGAACGTGCTGTTCAGCTTTGTGGTGGGCCTGATGCTGATGTGGTTCGGGATGTACGGGCGGGTCAGCAGCAAGCTGCCGCATGACAACCCGTACTGGATCTCCCGCCACCCCGAGCAGGCCCAGCGCGAGGCCAAGGCGCGCGAGATCTTGGCCGCCCGGCGGCGGGCCGCGGAGGGCGGCGCGGAGCAGCCCGGACAGCCGGGGCGGCCGGAGCAGCCGGAGCAGCGGAGCGCGGTGGACCGGGTGGGGGGCGAGGAGGCCGTCGACCGGGCAGCTGACGAAGGGCAGCCGCCCGGGAAGTGGGGGAAGCTGGACCGGGCGCCGGGCGAGGCCACGGCCCCGCCCGAGGCAGCCGCCCCGCCC
>NZ_RIBZ01000030.1:0-24121 GCF_003721215.1 Streptomyces botrytidirepellens | reverse complement strand
GGTGATGGTGGCGGCCGGACGGTTGTTCGATGACGTGGGCGAGGCTGGCGGCGGCCTGAGTGCCGCGGCCAGCCTCGCCCGGGCGGACGAACCGCTTCCGGAACGCGGGCCAGGGGCCCGGCAGGCCGCTGGTCGCCCAGTCCAGCAGCTCCCACAGGCCGGCCAGGGAATCTCTCCATGGGGGTGCCGGTCAGCGCGTGTGGAGTTGGCCGAGCGGCGCACCGCGTCGCGGGCCCCGTTGTATGCCTCGGCCTCGGGGCAGTCGGCGGCGTAGGCATCCAGAAAGGTGCGGTGGTCGGCCGCGAGCTGGCGCCAGGCGTCGGCGAGCATGTCGGCGTCACTGGCGAGCGCGGTATCCGCGCGGGCCTGCTGAAGCCACTGCTCGACCTGCTCATCGTCGCCGGGTTCGTGCCGGGCGGCGTTGCGGGCGTAGCCGAGCCAGGTTCGCGGTTCGCGGTCGGCCAGCGCCCGGTCCAGGACGTCGCGGCGGGCGGCTGCGAACGCGGCCGCCCGCCACAGCGCGTCGGAGGCGGACGGCAGGACGATGGCGCACCGCTTGCAGATCCGGTCGNCAGGACGTCGCGGCGGGCGGCTGCGAACGCGGCCGCCCGCCACAGCGCGTCGGAGGCGGACGGCAGGACGATGGCGCACCGCTTGCAGATCCGGTCGAACACCTCCAACAGCGGATAGGTGGCGGCCCCGGCGGCGGGTTTGGAGTGCTGGCAGGCGCTGTGGTGGTACCGGCGCAGGTCGGACGGCGGCACGTGGAACTTCGCGGTGCCGCGACCGCCAGTCAGGGCGATCCGGATCTCGGCCAGGGCGGGCAGCGCGATGCTCAAACCCTCCAAGCCGCGCGGGGAGATCTTCGGGAAGGACCTGGTCATGGCGTCAACTCCCGGCCAGAACCGGGCGGATGCCCAGCGCGCCGCAGGCGCACGGAGGGGATACGGAATCCAGGCGGGCGGGGAAGACCATCGACCAGGCCAGCGCTGTCGTATCCGTCTTGGGCGGCGGTCCGCTGCAGGCTAGAGAGTATGGATGATCAGCGTGTGGCCCGTGGGGAGGAGTGCCTGGCCCCCGGAGCCGTGCTGCCAACGATCGAGCTGGTTCGGCAGGCTACCGGCCAGCTCCTGTGCAGCTCCTTCTCGGTTCCCGGGGCTGTCGATATGGAGCATCACCTCAAGCGCGGCACCGGAATCAAGGATGTCTAGCTTCCGGGCCTGGGTGAGGTCGAGCGCTGACGCCCAGGAGCGTAGATCGCGCAGCAGAGCAACGGTGTCCGCAGTCGTGGTGCTGCGGGCCCTGGGCACTGCCGGGTGGCGCCCGTTCGGCGTCAGAGCCATCGCTTGAACCGTTATGCTCTCCCATTCGCCTTGGACGCTGTAGGCGTAGGTTTGCTCTACCACCTGATGCATCGACGCCTGTGCACCAAGGAGCTCGGCGATACGGTCGATCGCTCCACGGTGGACGCTCAGAGGCTCATGTCCTAGGCTCTTTAGCTGCACTGCATTGTCGCCGGCGCGGAGGCCCACGCACAGGCGTGGAAGATCTCCCGCATGTTCCAGCAGGACAGCCGCCTGTCCCATGAGGTGGCCCAGGGGATTGACAGTCGGCATGTAGGGCTCCTCGGGTATTTAAACCAGTGGAACGCTAGTCGCCCCGGCACGGGCCGCGCAATCGGCAGCAGCCTTCGTCGGCATCCGCTCACCGTTCGCCGAGCTGGCGACCGACGGCGATGATCCCGGGTGACCCGCTGCGGCGAGCCGGCGGCCGGACGCCAACTGCGGCCAGGAGGAAGGGCAGCCCCGGCAGCCCGACGGCCAGCCGCGGCCGCATCTTGTTCAGAGGGTTGGCCGGCCTCGACGCGACGGCAGGTCAGCCAGTCCGCGGCATGCTGGCACCCGGACAAATCCACCGGCGACACCCAGGTCTTCCGGCTTCTCCAGGAAACACACCGCATCGTCCGCCTCTCGGACTGAGGGCTGACTTTTCATCCACGTATTCCTCAAACCTGTGGATCGTCAGCGAACTCGTCGCCGGGCGAGCGGCTGGCACGGTCGCGGGCCGCATCCTCTTCGGAGTAGACAGTCGCGTGCCCTGGCTGTGGAGCGGCGGCGTGTCCGCAGTGCGGAATCCAGCGGGCAATAGTGCGGTCTGTGTTCCCGCCAGGGGGAACGGTCAGGGCAGAGCACCCGATTCACCCCTTGGGGTGGGTGTCCTGTCGTGCATGAATTCTCAGCTTTACGGCCGCTGGCCGACCGGCCACCGTCAAAGCCGCAAGCCCAGCCGGGGCGTTGCGCTGGACTTCATCGTGCGGACGTGGCCCGGTCTGTCCGGGTGGGACGTCGCGGTCACCGGCCGCCTGCACATGGCGCAGTTCGCCGATGACCTGGCCCTGGGGGCGGCGTGATCGCGACACGGCGCCTCCGTGCTCGTCTCGATTCCGGTGGGCCACGCTCTGCGCCCGGACGGTTCTCGCGCCCAGCGCCCGCAGTCTGCCGGAGACGGCCGTGACGATTGGGGAAGCGCCGGACCGCGACTTCACCACAGCCGACATCACGGCCATGCGACAGGGAGGCGTCCTGCCCGCGTTTCTGCGGTCTCGGATCACCTGCCCGGAGAATGCGCAACGTCCCGGGCAGGTGTGGGATAGCAGCCGCGCCTTGGGGCACCGTCCCGGCGCGTGGCCGTCCACTGCAATAGGGGACCACCGACGTGGCCAGCCCGTGGTGGTGGTGTGTGACTGCCCGCTGTGCCGGGCGCTGGCCGAGCACACCGAGACCGGCCGATGCCGGTGCGCAATCTGTGCCCATCGGCGTGAAGCGGCTGCCTGACTGCCGCCACCGGGCCTCGCTCGTCCTACCAGATGCGCGGCGACTGCTGGGGATGCTGCTGGTGTGCCTCTTGGTGGTCCGCGGGCGTCGGAGGCCCGGAGGCCGCGGTCGGCTGCCCGCCGCGCGACGCCTTGCTGGAGTCTGTCCGCCATGGCGCGGATCTCTGCCTCGCGTCCCGCGGTACGGTGAGGCGCCCTCGGTGCGGCGCAGTGTTTGCCCGGGGAGCAGGTCGCCGAGTTCGCTGTAGCGGGCCCGGTATTCGGGGCTGGCGTCCAGCTGGTACGTCGGGGCGATGGCGGCGTCCACCGGCGGGGTGTGGGTGACCCAGGGACGCTGCGGGGCTCGCCAGGACATTCCGGCCAGCTTCACTTTGATGCCGGGCGAGTCGACGAACTGTACCCAGGTGGCCTTCACGTCGTGCAGCGGCAGGTCCTGATCGGTTAGCGGCAGGAGGCGGAAGGCCAGATGCGTGGCAGTCTGCCGGACCGCGGTGTCGAAGACCTGCTCGTAGGCGAGGTCCTCGCCGGTGCGCCTATGATGAACAGCCCTATCGACCCTGTGAGGGATCACAACACCCTTTGGTTATGGAGCCGTTCACTTTCCGGCGAGGGCAGGCCGTGTGGGACAAGGAGCGCTCTCCGTCCCTTCTGCACGTTTACATCACTGTAGATCTCGCGCAGCATCCCGAGGTCGCTGAACTCGTTCGCGGTGCTTGGGATGTGCTTCGGGATTTTCCGCTCAGCCACGTACAAGACCCCTGGTTCCACATCACCCTCGACCAAATCACGGACGAACCAGCCTCGCGGATCACTCAGCGCGAACGCGACATGCTGACCGTCGAGCTCACCAAGGCGCTGGGCGACGTCGAGCCCTTCGACATCACGGTCGGCTCGCTGCTTTCCTCGCAGTACGGAGTGATCGCGGACCTCCACCCAGACGAGGAGCTCGCCTCCCTCCACCGCCGTGTCCGCGACGCCATCCGGGCCGTCCGCGGCGAGGAAGCCGTTCAGTATCCCTGGGGCATCCAACACCTCACGATCTCGTACGCTCACGCAGAAGCAGACTCCGACGAAGCTCAGCGCCTCCTTCGCGGCGTCCGACCAGGTCATGCCTCCCTGCACATCGACAGCGTGCACCTCGTCGACGTCACCGCCGACAGCAAGGCCAAGATCATCACCTGGCAGACCCTCGCGGAGATTCCACTCGGAGGCTGACACAGACAGATCAGCCCGGGCAGCCGGGTCTGCTGCTCCAGCGGCCAACGCATGAACGCGATGTCATGCTCCCACCGCCCGGGAGGGGAGGGGGCTGCCGTCGACGACGAACGGGGCAAAGCCCGAGGTCCTGGCATGCCAAGGCGCGCAACCGGCAGCGCGCCGGTGACCTGGCCAGCCCCATGCCGCTCTCGTCGTCTGTCTCTTCCACGGCGACTGGGCCGTGGGCACCGCCCAGCCCGTCTCCCCGGCGACAATCCGTTGCCGCGTTCAGGACGCATACGTGCATGTCCTGATGAGCAAGGCTGTGGTCAGATGTCGAACCCCGGGGGGTGACGATGGGTCCAGCCATCGACATCCTCCAAGGCGTAGGAGAGACGGATGAGTGCGGCCTCGTCCCACGGCCCACCGATCAACTGACTGCCGATGGGGAGTCCGGCGGCGGACGTGTACGTCGGAACGGTCACCGCGGGCAAGCCCGTGATGTTGCAGACAGACGTAAAGGAGATCATCTGCGTTTCCACCAGCCTCGGGCCGTCAGGATGTGCGTTGTTCTCCGCCAGGCAGTGACCAACCGGCGGCGGCGGGCAGGCCATAGTGGGCGTGAGCAATACATCAAAATCCCGCCCCCACTGGGCGCGAACTTCCCTCGATTCCTCCATCAGGCGCTGGGATGCCTTGACATACAAGCCAGAATGGCGCGTCTCGGCCTGCCGCATCCGGTACCGCAGATGAGGCTCAGCAACGGCCGGGTCGTCGTAGGGAGCAGCCCACTGCGCAGCGTCCAGAATGGTGGTCGCGAACCCCATGAACGCTTCGGGGCTGAAGAACTTCGGCGCGGCCGGGAACACCTTGTGCCCCAGGGACTCCAATAGCCGACCAGTGTGCTCAGCAGCCGCGACACACTCCGGTGCCACCGGGACCCCCGTTGGCGCGTTCAACAGCAGGCCGATCCGCAACTGACCGCTGTCGCGGCCGACTTCCTCGGTGTACGGACGCTCTGGAGTTGGAGCCTGGTACATGGCCAGCCGGTCAGGGACCGACATGACATCCAAGAGGGCCGCAGCGTCCCTGGTCGTGCGAGTAATGGCGCCCTCGACAACGGCGTGGTCCCAGGTGGGCACATGATTGGGGACGCGCCCCCGGCTGGGTTTGAGGCCGAGCAGACCACAGGCTGAAGACGGCATTCGGATCGATCCGCCACCGTCGTTGCCGTGGGCCACCGGCGCCAGGCCGGCGGCTACAGCCGCCGCCGCACCGCCGCTGGACCCGCCTGGGGTGTACTCGAGATTCCAGGGGTTGCGTGTATGGCCATAGCGATTGTTGTCGGTAGCGGACAACAGCGTCATTTCGGGGGTATTGGTCCGGCCGAACAGCAGGAACCCGGCATCCAGGACCCGGGAGATCACGGGCTCGGTCAATTTCCGTGGAGCATTCGACACGCCGCGCGCCCCATAGGTGGCGGGCTGTCCCGCCACCTGTGCGGAGTCCTTGACCGGGAGCGGCACCCCGTGGAATGGAGGGAGGTCCGCCCCGTCGACGACGTCCTGCTCCGCCTTGCGGGCAGCTGCGCGTACGGCTTCGTCGTCAAGCCGGACGATTGCGTTGATAGCCGCATTGTAATCGTTGACCCTCTGGAGGTAGGCGTCGGCAATCTCGACCGGGCTCAGAATCCGTTTGCGCACCGCTGCCGCCAGACCAATGGCCGACTGAAAAGGGTTCATTATTGCTCCAACTAGTCAACGATTGCAGAAATGGCATCTCGACTGCTTGGTGAGGAGGCTTGGAAGTGGGCAGTCTGGCTGTTCACAACTCCCCGTGACAAGACGGCGTTGGCCCTTGAGAGCGAGGACGTGCCGGACGTTGGCGCGCGATGCCCGGGCCTGGGCGGGACCGCGCCTGGATGGTCCGGGGAGGGGGATGGGGTTGCCAGACCGGCGCACTTCGGCAGGGGATGACAGCACGGACGCGCAGCGGCTGTTGAAGGTGGCCGCGCGCCGGAAGACGGCCTTTGGCCAGGTGGAGTTCGTCGACGACGATGCGGCGCTGCGGTGGACGATCGACGAGGGCGGGGTGGGACTGGCGCACTCGCTGCGTGATGGCAACGGCAGCGTCCGAGCGGTGCCCCGCTCCTGCCGCCTCCGTTACCGTCCGCTACACCTTCGCCCAGCACATCCTGGACGGTGCCGAGGCCCTGCCGCCCTGCTCGAACTGGTCAGCCGCCGGGGTAGTACGGAGGACGCCACAGAGCCAGCATCCCTGCTGCGCCGAGCGAGTGGTGGTGGACGTAGCCGGCAGGGTGGCTGCTATGCGGCACCCCGGCCTGTCTGGCGGGCTCCTCAGACGGTAGCCACCCCCACGTCGGCGGAGGCCACGATGACCGCGAGGGAGAAGAACCGGTTGGCGATCAGGCACCCTTCGGCTGCCGTGATCAGCCCTCTGCTGGAGCTGCCCCAACCGGTGTCCACGCGCACCCGGCTGTGCCGGGCAGCCGGACAGCTGGCCGGCATGGCCGCGATCGTGCTCCACGATATGGGCGGCCGCAAGGAATCCCGCGAATGGTCCCAGACCGCCACCCGGGCGGCCGCCGAGTCTGGGGACCAACAGCTGCACGCCTGGCTGCTCGGCCGGGAGGCTATGGTTCCGCTCAACTACGGTGCCCCCCTCGCCGCGGCCCAACTCGCCGAACAGGCCCGACACACCGCCGGCAGCACACCCACCCCGGCCGCCACCCTGGCTGCCGCCGTCGCCGCCCGCGCCTACGCCCTGTCCGGCCAGACCGACCAGGCACGCGCCGCCCTGGCCCAAGCAGACCGCCTCATGGAACGCCTCGATCCTGGCCAGCACGCCGACACCTGGTTCGGACACAGCGAGCAAAAACACCACGTCCACCTCAGCCACGCGCTCACCGCCCTCGGCGACACCAGGCGGGCCCAGGAGAGCCAGGCACACGCCCTGGCCCTGTCCGCCCCCACCAGCACCCTCACCCGCACGCTCCTGACGATCGACGCCGCCGCCTGCCTCCACCAAAACGGCGACACCGACCAGGCATGCCGGAGCGCCGCCACCGCCTTTGCCGCTCTCCCCACCGCCTACCGCACTGGCCTTACCCACACACGCGCCCTGGACCTCTACCGGTCCATCCCGGCCCAGCACCACCGCGAAACCGCCGTCCAGCAGTTGCGGCAAGCACTCGCAGCCTGACCAGTGCCGACGCATGCGCTGGGGCCAGTTCGGTGACCTGGCGCGCCGCTGGGAACCGAGCCAGCCCGGCGCCGTGGCGCCGCTCGTGCACTCCTCTGCACGCCGCCCCAGCGCTGCGAACGCCCGGCCAACCACTCGTCCGAGACGCGCAACCGAGTCCCGCGCCCCTGGAGCCAACAGGCCGGATCAGGCTGGCCGGTGCCTGGACGTGTTGACATCAGGTGAGAGGGCCCGGTCCGGAACGTGGCGTGCGGAGCGGGGATACCGAGGCGTGACGGCCGTGCTGGCGCGGTCGCCGCTGCTGTCCCGGGAGTCGTGCCGGTCATACAACTCCGCCACGGCGAGGGCGTTGTCGGCCCTTCACGTTACGGTCGTCATGCCATGCTCGGCTGGCGCTGTGGCGCCCACTGTCAAAGAGGAGCCTCTGGTGCCCGAAGCCCATCCCGACCACAGAGATCTGCCCTCCCTGTATCGTGCCGAGGTCGGTGTGTTCCGCGGGCGATGGACGATGTCAGTCATCGGCCCGGCCCAAGACATGGCTGCGGGGCCGAACATCGACCTCGGCCCGGCTGAGCACTTCGCCACTGCACATCCTGACGACCCCGGCCGCTATCTGATTGCCGTCAGCGGTGAAGTACCGGTTCTTCCCCGGGAAGAGGCCGTACAGGTCCTCGAGGAACACGGCTTCGTCGTCGAGGTCGCCGCCCGCGATGACACCAGGACCGACCACGGCTGGACCCAGACCACTCACGCAAACTGGACTGCCCCCTGCCAACCCATCGCCCCCTGACCACCGCACCGTCTGCAACGCCAGGCTGGCGTGTCATCCGCGGCTTCCCCCGACCGCAGCTCCGCCCAGCTGGAGCGCGGTTCTCCCACGCCGGATGCCTGAGCCACCTGCGGCGCCAGTATCCAACTGGAACTCCTCCACGTTCCGACCCTGGTTCGCCAAGACGTGCACCAAGCAGCATGCTGGTGACCTGCCCCGGACCCGCACCCTCGTCACCCGCCTCGACGGCGACGGGACCGAGGAGAATGCGCAGTCTGTCTCCCTGACCTAGCCCAGCCGTTTCCACGCTCCCAGTCGTTGCCGCTGAGGTCACCGTGTACGCGGCTCACCATCGTGGACACCCCTCCGGGCCGTCGGTCATGCGTGGTCAGATGAGAACCAGGACATGCTGCAAGCCGACGCGGGATGCCCGGATTCGGCCGGGCGAGGAAGCGACTCTGATCGTTCGGGGAGGAAATGTGGGGTTGTTGGACCGGCGCAACACAGCAGGGGGCGACAGCGGTGAGGTGACGTGGCTGTCGCAGGCTGTCGCGGGCCGGGTGACGTTCTTCGACCAGGCGGAAACCGCCGACGGCTATGTTGTTCTGCGGTGGACGACCAGCCAGGGCGGAGTGGGGCTGGCGCACTCGCTGCACGATGGCAACGGCAGTGTCCGTGCAGTGGTCAGCGCCCTGCACCGGCGGCACGGTAGCGGTCTCGCTGACCGGTACGCATGTGTGGTGCTGGCTCAATCGGCGCCCCAGACAGTCCACCCTTACGTGCCCCAGCTGGTCGCCCAGGACATCGTCGGTGGGCAGGGCGGACAGCCGGACCAGTACGACACGACCTGGCAGCAACTGGCCGCCGTACTGGGACACCCGCCGCCGTACTGGTTCGCAGCACTACGGGACCGCGACGCCATCGCCTCCTGGCGGCCGGGCGCCCCGCCCGCGGTGGTCCCGGCCTGCCATGTGACCAACCCCGTCACGGCGCTGACCGAACTTGCCGCGGACGAACCCGACGGCTCACCAGCTGCCCAGCTGTGCTGGCATCTGGCCCGGCAGATCCGCGGCCGTGACCACGCCGCGGTCACCCGTCACATCGGCGAACTGCACAAGAACGCGGCAGACGGCGGCGACGGCGCCCACCTGGTCCTGGGCGCAGTGCCGACCGAGCTGCGCCGCGCGGAGGATCAGGAACTGCCGGAGATGGTGCGCCGGGCCGGATGGCTGGCCATCACGGCACGCCGCGATCAGCTCGCCTACCGCGTCGCCGACGTCGCCCAGCGGTGGGGAGCCAGCAGGGACTGGCACACCGGCGCCTCGGTGACGGCCCGCCCCACGGTCTGCCAGACCGCCCACGAGTGGACAGAGCGCCTGATCGGAGTCGACCGGAGCCAGGCCCCGACCGTCCTGGAGAAGGAACTGCTGGATCCCCCCAGCGGCCGAGAGGCCGAGGTACTCCTGCACGACCCGGTCACCGGTGTCCCAGCACTTCACCGTCTCGGCCGCCCGGGAGATGTGCACACCTACACGCTCCAACGCCTGCCCACCCACTCCCGGCTCGCCGCCCTCATCCTCAGCGACAATGCCTGCTGGATCCGCACCGAGGACGGCACGCTGTGGTTCGCCCCAGAGCGGGAGGACTACGGACTGGGCTGGGGCTCCTCCTGCACCGGCAGTCGCACCCTGGCCCAGTTGGTAGAGCGGCTCCTGGACGACATCTCCGCACCGGCTATGGAACCGCACGCGCCCCAGCCTCCCCAGCGGCTGTTGGAACTGTTTCGCGACGCTCCGCGAGCCGGTTCGACCACCTACACCCGTGCCCAGCTGAGAGCCGCATGTACCGGCTGACCCCTCCGCTGCCCCGGAAGACCGCACGGACCCACAGGGGCGCGGCGTGAACCGACCCGGGCCACGTGCCCTGGCGGGACGACGGGAGAGCGCAAGCCCTGCGAGGAGCTGCCGCCGCTGAGCCCGAGCAGCCCGGTCAGGGGCGCGGCCGCCAGATAGAGAAAGCGTTGCTGCGGCAGGCGGGAGTGGTGCAGAGGGCGATGTTCACATATAGCGGCGCCGTCCCCAGCACCGCGGCCGCGGCCAAGAGCCAAACACGGTCGCACAGCATCCGCACGACGGTCGGAAGCGCCAACAGCTCCGACGACCGTGGCCGCGCCCGCTACTGCGGTCACGGTCGGGACGGCGACCGCCACAAAAGGGACATCAGGATTAGGTTCATAATTCCCCGTCTCTGCAGTCGCGCAAGTCCCCCAGGAGGCGACGCGCACCGCGATCGCCAGGCTGCTGGTAGCGCAGAGTACGAGTTCTACCGCTTGTTGTGACGGGGGCGGTTTTCCCAGCCTGCCCGGCTTGGTACAGCAGAAGTTGCGCGTTGATCAGGTCGTGCGGGATGAGCGCTTCTCCGCAGCCCCGCGCACCTCCGCGAGCTGCCGTTGAGGCATGCCGGTCCATCGCCGCCGCACTCGGACACGACGTCGCCCCGCACACCGCGCCGACCAACGCCTTCACCGGCAAGGGGCCTTCTGGCCCAGCGGAGAAGAATCGGTGACCAGCCTCCGGCGCCGCACGTCCCGGCGTTCCATCCTCCGCATGTGGCATCCTCAGGTCACCGCCCGCCAGGCCCGTCCGACCTCAGGAGGTCTCCCGACATGACAGCCGTAGAGGCCAATTCGCTCCCCGAAGGCGAGCACCTCTTCGGCTCCGACACAGAGCACGATCGGCGTGTCAGGGCCCGGCTGACGGAGTTAGCCCGCGAGCGCAACAGCACGCTGGAGGAATTCCTCGAGCAGCTCAACGCGGCCCTGGCCGCGGGCAAGGCACTTCCCCTGCCCCCTGCGGAGGAGGCCGACTTCATGTCCCGGGACGTCTGCGCGCCCGGTGAGCGGCCTGCCATCATCTACACCAGGCCCGCCGACGACGTCTGGGGCGTGGTGTCCGCGGAGCGACCTGACAGCAGCATCGCATCGGATGCAAAGCCTGCGCCATGTGCGGGCACGGAGAGGTGCCCGTGGCGGCGTGATGCGGCGACCGGTACGTTCCCTGCCGAGGCATTCCGGCTGTCCGCGCGGACCTCCTACCCCGGTAGCGACCGTCATTTCGTCTGTCACTCCTCCACCCCCGGGGCCCCCTCGATCTGTGCGGGCTGGATGCTGCGTGGCGCCGCCGGGAACGCTGAGGCCCAAGAGCTGCTGCGGGCCGGTCGCCTGCACATGCCCGTCCTCCCCGAGGGGGTGGAGCTGTACGACGACTACGCACAGATGGCGATCGCCAACGGGGTTGACCCGGCCGACCCCGCCCTCGCACCGCTCCACGGCAGCGCCGAGCAGGACGAATTCGTCTCCCTGATCGAAATCTGCGCATCCCAGGAGCTCCCCGAGCCCCAGGCCCCCTGAGTACTTCTACACGGGATGAATGACGCGGGAGACGCATGGCGGATGCCCGGCGAAAGACCAACGCGACATGAGAGGAGAAATCGCAGAACATCGAGGTGAGACTCTGCAGAGTGCCGAGAGTTGCTACGCTCCGTATTTTTCCGCGGGCTGACTGTGGGGGCGTCTCGGAAATATGGCTTACAGCTCGTCGTTGACGAGCTTGTGTACGATCTTCTCGATGATTTGGCGGCGAGTGAGGTCGCTGATGGCCGGTGCCGGGTATCCGGTCGGCAGGTTGCGTTCCACTGCATCCACGATGTCACTGACCTCGAAGGTAATTCCGATGTCGGCCGTGATGCTGGTGATGTGATTGCGGGAGGTCCTCGTGCGCGCAATCAGGTCCCGCCCGGCCGCCCATGACCACGGCCAGGAGCAGGCCGCCGTGCACCAGCAGCACCGCCCCCAGGGCCCCGGCCGCACATAGATGCCCCCGGATCTCCCGCCGCAGCGCCCGACCGCGAGGAACAGGCGCCCGCCACCCGTGCACGGGCAAAGGGGGCAGTCCAGAAACGGCGCACGGCGAACAGGGGGACACCGTAGATGCGGCCCGCTGGATGCCGTGGCGCCGCCAGCGGCGTCGTCGCCGCGGCTGCCCGCACGATCGCCTCCTGGGACGCCGCCGCCCGCCTGCCCGTCCGCGCGCACCTGCTGTGCCTCGCCCAGCAGATCAGCGAGGCCCGTACGACGGCCCAGGCCGCCCTCGACCAGCCAGCGGCCCACGCCCGCCTGCCGAACATTCTGGACATCACAGGCGCGCGAGCGGGCCCGGGCGACTGCGCGGGAGATGTTCGCCGGTCTCATACCTGGCGCCACCGGAGCTGCCATAGCGGACGAGCTCGCCGACAAGCTCCTGGCCGCCGTCTATACCACCCAGATGTGAGGACCGCCGCGCCCCGGCCTTCCGCCCGGTGGACTCGGGCCGGTGGCATCGACGATCGTGCCGAGCTGCCCTGGACCCCGCTGACCGCTGCCCTGGGCAGGCGCTCGTCGGCTTCGGCGGGGCGGGTCCCGATCAGCAGCGGCTCCAGGCGGCGGGCCAGCACGTTCAGCGCTGTCGATCCGCTCGACGCTGCCGTGCACCACTCCTCAGCCTCCGTCTCCGGCGTCGGTTCCACTGTCACGGAGAGGCTGTCAGGCTAGGGGGAAGCGTTGCTCCCACACGCTCACCACCGGTTCCGGCAGATCGTCGCTGAGGGCTGGCCAGAGAGTGACCAGCAGTTGTGGGTGAAGAAGTTGCCGCTGCTGATCTACGGTTCCCTTCAACAGCACCCGCTGATACAGCAGCAGGAGTTGCTGCGCATCGCGCACTGTGACTTCAGCAGGCAAGGGCGCGCCGAGGAACTCCTGCGGCACGCTGATCACTCCGTCGTCGGGTCCTTGGAGATCTTCCCAATCGGTGACTGCCTGAAAGTGACGGGCCCGCAGCCAGTCGGCGACACCAGGGGAGCGCAGAGCTGCTGCAATGTCGGCAGGAAGGTCGTCGGGGAGCGCTTCGATGAGTTGGCCGCTTCCCTCGTGAAGACGCTCAAGATCGTAGGCCTCGGGCGGGGACATGAACCAGGCTCCTTAAGGTCAAGGCCGGCAGCGACGGGAGTTGGTGGGACAGGAGTCAGCACAGGGTAGAGGGAACGTCGCGTCGCCGTACTGTCCGGGTCTCCACCAGCGGCTGCCTGTGTTGGTTCCCCGATCCAGCCGGTGTCGAGGACGATGTCCCGGTCAGCGAGGAGAGGGACCTTGCGGGCGTGTCGCCGGAGCCAAGGGAGGTTGAGGATTTGACCGACGGGCCAGCTCTGCCCCGACGCGAGTGGACTCGGGTTCAAGCTGCTTCTGCGAGAGCTTGCCGACGAACTCAGCAAGGCGGCCCCAATGAGGCGGCAAGGTCACTTCACCCTTGGAGAAACGACTGTCAAACTGTGCCACCACCAGGGCGAGCCGGAGGGCGGATAGCTCCGCATGGCTCGCCTGGAGCAGAGCCCGCGGTGGCTGTTGCCCGGGTTCCAAAGGAGGTTCTGGGGCATTTGCGAGAACCCGGGCCGTCATCTCAATCACGCGGGACGAGACGTCTTCCGCCGCCCATCCCTGAGGATCGAGGGCTTGCAGATCCTCTCGAGATTTGCGAATTACCATGGCCAGACTGTTGTAAAGAGCTAGGTGCGGCTTATGGGGCTCTACCCCGGCACGTCGAGCCTCGGCGGCCAGAAGATCCGTGGTAATTTCGTCGAACCGGGCCGGTGTGAAGCTTCTCTCAAGGGCGGCCACGTCGATGTAGTCTTTCGCTTCTTTCCTGCTGCGAAGTGCCTGAAGTGTCCGGTTGAGGCAGTCGACCTCTCCGGCTACCGGAATGCCCTCGACCACCTTGGACTGCTGCGACTGGGGCATCTGTGTCATGGTCAGCCGAATGTCGCTACCGTCCGGATCCCTAGCCGTGAGTTCTACATGCGTGGATGAGTGCGGGTGCAGTTGCAGCACTTCGAAGTCGTCTCCATGTACTTGACGAGCGATCTCCGGAAGCATGGATGAAGGCGTAAACGAATATGGCGTGGACAGATTGACATCAGCCATGGTGCGAGTCAGGACGTTGTGTGCATGCAGGGCCAATGAGCCAGTCAGCTGAGCGGAAGCCACGAGTCTTTCACAAGCTTGAAGCGCGTACCTCGCCAGCTTGAACCCGTGCTCGGGGTCTATTTGGATAGGGCGCCTGTTCATGAATACCCCAACTGGAGGCACTGGTGATGATGGAAGAAGCGCAGCGAGGCAGACACTTGGGGGAGCGGGAGGAGAGTGTTACTGGTCGCGGCGTAGGTCGTCTCTTTGGAACGTGTTGGATCTACGGATTGATACCCCATAGTGACGGCATATTGCCGCCGTGCGGCTACCTCGTGGGAAAAATCCCGCGTGGCGAAAAAAAATGGTTCAACGTGTTCCACCCTGAGGAATCAGGGTCTCAATCGCTACCTCTCCACCCCGCCTGAGCCTGACGGACTGGACATGCCGCCGAGACGCCACCGCCGCGTTTGGCTTCATCTACGGAACGGGCCGTCCAACGGCCGGGGGCTACGGCGCGTTGGCGGCCGGGCCCGGCAGCCAGGCGCGGTCCGCATACTGCCCTTACATCCGGGCGTCGATCCGGGCCCGGTCGAACCGCTCGGTCTCGGCGACGGACGGATCGTTCAGTGCGGGACGCTCCAGCGCCCCCACGAAGTCCACAAGGTGCGCCCCGTACTGCTCGAGCACCGTGTCGTGGCGAGCCGCAGCCGACGCGATGCGCCCCCGTGCCGCGCGGTCGCGGTCGCCTCGGCGCAGACCCGCCCGTACGCCCACCGCGAGGACGCCCAACACCACCACGGCGGCGGTCAGGCCAGCCGCCACGAGCCCCACAGCACGCCACGGTATCGACGCCGAGCCATGGCCCGACGCCATCTCCGCCGCCGGCGGACAGCCGTGCCTGCACGACCAGGACACCCCCTGCGACAAGCAGCGCGCCCACCCATCGCGACACCGCCCGCTGCCGGGCCTCACGCGCCTCGTACGTAGACGACTGCGCAAGCCAGAACGCGCGTGCCGTACTGGCGGCGGCGACCAGCAGCATCAACGTCGCGAACAGCGAGAGCAGAAGAGGGACCGCGCGGCTCACCGGGATGGACCTCCTGCGGACACATGGCCAAAGGGCCTGGATGACGAGGACGCCCCCTCGTCCCGTCTCGCGGGACGATTCCGCACCCGCTTTGCACGCTCCGGACCGCAGGGCGGGACGTCGCGTCCGAGCGGCACTATTCAGCGGACCGGTCGCGAAGACTGCCAGCTTCCGAGCAGGACGCTCCCGGCCACCGCCTCACCGCGCGCCACGCACGCCCCTAGGCGGAAGTCGGCCGAATGGGACCAGCAAGTAGGGAAACGATGACGCACACTGTGCTGATCTTGATGAACGCGCCCACGACCGTGACGGCGCCGCCCGCCCGCGCAGGGAAGTGACACCGATGCTGCGGTGGATACGCCAGCGCTACTGGAGCCACTTCGTCGTCGGCTGGATGGTGATGACCGCGGTCATCACGCGGCGGGAGAGCGGCACGCACCTGGGGCTCGACGCCCTTCCCATGGCCGTGATCGCCAGCTGGGCCTGGGCACTGCACTCTGCCAGCGCCCTTCGTGCCCTGGTCACCGAAGGCTTCCGGGCCCAGCACCACACCTGGAACCGACTCCTGAGATCCAGGCCCCCACGCGACCCCAGCCCCCTCTACAGCACCCTCGTGCAGCGGATGCGAAGCACCGAGAGGTACCTGCACGCCGTAGCCCGCAAGCACCGACTCCACCAGCTGACCATCGCATTCGTCGACGGCTGGGACCAGGACGGCAACGGCAACGAGGCTGCGTCCCTGCACGATGGGCGCCGTGCCCATATGTGGCTGGGCAGCCACTGGTTCGGGCCGGAGGACACCGAGCATCTGCCCGTCGTCCTCGAGCACGAGCTCGGTCACATCCTGCGCCGCGACAACCAGCGCTCGACCGTCGTCCAGGCCACCGGGGTGCTCCTGACGGTCCTGGCGGCCGCGTGGCTGCCGCTGCCCCTGGCCATCCTGGCAGGGGTGGCACTCCGACTGCTGTACATCGGGTGGTCCTGGTGGAGCGAACTGGCCTGTGATGCCCGTGCGGTGCGCATCTGCGGCCGCGACGCGGTCATCGCCGTGTGGGGGCGCCACACCGCGCTGCTGGGCGAGCACCCGCGGCGGGTACGTCTGCGACACGGCCTGCGTTCGGCATCCACCCATCCTCCCTACGGCCTGCGGATGTGGTGGGCCAGCCGCACGAACGCCCCCTCTTCTTCTGGACCCCACCCCCTCATGACCCTGTCCGGCGCCGACGGACAGGCCCCCACGCGCGCAGCATGAGGCCCAGCCGACCGGACGCGGCACGGGCACCCGCCGTCGAGACACAAAGGAGCGCGCCCACGTCGGCCCGGACGGGGCGTCATATCCCGTGCCCGGTCAGCCAGGCGATCCACGCGCCGTCGGGGGCCCGGCCCAGGTGGAGTGCCGGAGTGTGGCCTGCTGCGTGGGCGCAGATACGCCCGTAGGCCCCGTGATGGACAGGGCACAGGTGGGCCAGTTCGTCGGCGGTGAGAGCCGTCAGGTTCTCCGAAAGGAGCTGGCCCGCTGCGGTGGCGCGGGCCTGTGCGCCACGGCGTCGTTCCACCTCGTCCAGGCGTGCGGCGATCAGACGGAACCAGCGCAGGCCGGAGTCGTCCTTGCCACCAGGGGTGTACAGGCACTGCCGGGCACCGTGTTCGTCGTACTCCTCGACAAGCACCATGCCGACGGACTCCAGCAGGCGGCGCGAGCGGGCGTTCGCCGCATGAGTGACAGCGACCACAGGGCCGCCGCCGGGCACAGCCGCTGCCCACCAGCTGACGATCGCGCCGACCGCCTCCCGTAATGGTGGCCCAGGCCGCTTCCCCAGGCGAAGGGGAGCAACAGGTAGGAGACCTCGGCGCGGCCCTCGCACCGAGGGTCGGGGCCGATGCCTGCCAGACCGACCGCCCGGCCATCGGCGACGCGTACGACGGCCCAGGCGCCAGCCGTCTCCGGGTATGCGGCCTGCCGGGCGGCGACGCGCTCGTACGAGACGGGACCACCCAGATAGGCCCGGACCCGCTCGTCGGTCAGCAGCTCGCGGACAAGGCTCCCGTCTTCGGGGACGATCGGTCGCAGGAGCAGCCGGTCGGTACGCAGTTCGGCGGGCCAGACACTGTCCAGAGCGACATCGACGAAATCCATGAGGAACAGACTGGCAGCCGGTGGCACCGCGCGGGTCGGCTCGGTCGGCCGACGACGTCCGCTTCGGCCATCGTGACGCGAGGGCTACGCCTGGCCGCGGCGGCGGGGCCGACAGCGGCCGCATCCAGCGCCCGGCCGGGCCACCGCCGACGCCGAGCACGCCGACAGCCGACTCCGGCAGGCTGCGGAAGGGGTCGGACCCGTCGGCGGGGTGCCCGCTTCCGAGACCGGTGTCCCCCTAGCCGAGCGCACCGGCCAGTGGAAGAAGATCGCCGCTGCCGACGGCAGACTCCATACCCGGCTCCTCGCCGCGCACCTGACCGCCCACCGGCTGCCCGCACCGGCACGCGACGAGGAGTGGTGGACGCGGGCCCGGGCCCTGGTGCCGCTCATGCTGGCCGACCGGCCCGCCCTGGAGACCGCCCGCCTCGCCGAAGCGGTCTGGGAGGCCGCCGGGCGAGAGGAGAGGACCGAACTGGACCGGGCGGCCCGCAATACTATTCCCCTTCGTGCCGCGCTCAGGTGCGAGGAGCGTAATTGGCAACGGTACAGCTGCATGACCGAGACGATCGCCCGGACGACCCAAATCCGAAAACCTGCAATCCGGACGTCGACGTGAGATGCGGCATCCGGGCTGCATGCCCCCGAGCTGGCGGTCGTTCCTGCCATGCGGCTCGCGACCCGCTGGGATCCCACCGCCCTGGCGCCAGGCCAGTCCGGCCGGTGGGACGCCGGACGAGGCTGGCCGGTTCACCCTCCCGTATGGCGGAACGTGCTCCCCGGCCCAGCGTGTGCGGGCCCATCGATGGCGAACACTGCCGCAGCAGGGACCGCCACCTTGGGGAGGGGCACATATGGCATCGGACGAGCTGCTGGTCGTCGGCCTCGATCTGGAGACCGGGCGGGAAGTCCACATCGATGAGCGGCCGATGGGCCAGTGGCGTCAGCTCGGCTACGGCTACCGCGAGCGCGTGGTGTGCGCGGCCTGCTTCAGCGGCCTGGACGGCATCGCGGAGGGCACCCGCGTGCCGCTGGTACCCAAGGGCAGGACCGGCGGCAGCCGGCGCTTCCACTTCGCTCATCCATCGGGCATGGCCCCACCCGGCGGCCACCACCCCGAGACCCTCTGGCACCTGGAGGCGAAGCTGCTCCTGGAACGCTGGGCACGCTCACTGCCGAACGTCGCCGAGGTCCGCCAGGAGCAGTGGACCCCTACCCGCGAACGCCGCGCCGATGTCCACGTGCGTCTGGCGGACGGATCGCGCCTGGCTCTGGAGGCCCAAACCAGCCTGATCGCCGACCAGCTTTGGCAGGCCCGCCATTGCGACTACGCCGCAGCTGGCATCCAGGACATCTGGATCATGCGCCCCGGCGTGGCCCTGCCGCACGTGCTGTTCGCCGAACTGGCCCCGGTATGCATCCTGGATCTCGCAGAGCGCACGGTCCGTGTGGTTTGGGGCAATCCCCACCTGCGCAGCGGCCGCTGGTGGGAGGCCGAGGACCTGACGGTCTTCGCGCTGCACCACCCGCCGTGCCCGGGCGATGACGTCCATGAGGAAACGGTCCCCCTCGCCGAACTCGGCCTGAGCGCACGGGGCCTGGTCTGGCCGGAACACCTCACCAACAAGCTCGCCGAGGAACACCGTGCGATCCAGCAGCGCGCGGACAGTGCCCGCGCCCAGGCGGAGGAGGACAACCGGCGACGGCACCAGCTGGCCGCCCAGGCAGCCCGAAGCCCTCAGCTGTCCATGGCGGGCGAGCAACGGATCACCCCGCCCCGCGCCCGCGCCGCGGGCCGGACCGGTACGCGCAGGGCGCGCTGCGCGGTGTGCGCAAGACCCCTGGCAGACGTCCTGGTGCCCTACGGCACACACCCCGCCTTCCGGGACGGGGAGGGCTGGACCGACTGCCTCGGCCAGCCGTGCACCGTCTACCCACTTAGAAGCCGGGCAGGAGCGCGCGCAGATCCCGTTTGACGCGGTCGGCGAGCTGCGCGCCAGTGTTTGGCGGTCCACTGGTGGCGGGCCCCGAGGCCCTCGTCCGGCGTGTCGCCGAGGACGTCGAGGAAGGCGGGGGCCACCCCGCCCGGTGCCAGGTCCGCGAGCGGTTCGGCCGTGCGCGGCAGGCTGCGCAGCAGTCGGTGCCGCCAGCGCCCGAACAGCGGTTCCGGGGAGCCCAGCATCATCGCGGGGGTGTGCCTGCGGGTAGTGGGCCGGAGGCCAGGGTGCGACTGCCGGTGCAGGAGGAGCCCCAGCCCAGTCCGTAGTCCTCCCGAGGCACCGACCAGCATGGTCGCCGCGGCGAACAAGCCCTGTTCGTCAGTCTGCTGCGGGCTGAGGATCTGAGTCGTCGTTCCGTTGTCTCCTCGACTGCTCATCGCCACCGCCTGGCGGGGACGTAGCGGGCGAGCAGGGTGCCGTGGCCAAACGGGTTGGGCTGCTTCGGAGGGCTGTCGGCGCACTTGCCCGGGCAGGCGTAGACGGTGCCGCCGCCAGCACTCGCGCCATGCCCGATGGCGACGATGACCGGCTGACTGGTGGTGTTCTGGCAGCGGGCGCAGACCTGAGGCATCACCGGGCCGTCGCATCCTCGGCGGTCTCGGCGGCGATCACCCGGGCCAGTGCCTCGCAAAGTCGTTCGAGATCGGTGAGGTACCGGTCGGGGCCTACCGGGATGCGCCAGTGCAGACCCGGGCCCTCCGTCCGGCCCGCAGGCGGCACACCGATGTACGAGACTTCGGCGCCGTCGGCTCCCAGGATATGGATCTCCTTGCGCAGGTCCCGGCAGCACTGGGCGTCGCCGCTGGGGATGAGCCAGTACATCAGGCTGTAGTCGGCGATGACGGCGCCGGACGCGTCGTCGAGTAACCCCAGGGCGCGTTCGCCGATCTCAGCGGGGGCGCGCAGGACGTCCCAGTGCGGGCCGACCTTGACCAGCTCGATGTCATTGCCGCGCGGCGGTGTCCACGGAACGGTGGTTGTCATGCCGCCGCTCCCCGAGACGCGCCGAGGAGGAACGCCAATCGTCCTGCTGTGCCGATCTCGTCGCCGAGCTCACCGAGCTCGTATCCCCATGCGGTGACATACCGTCCCCCGTGACCGCTGATCTCCTCAGCCAAGGTGGCGCTGAGGGGATTGGCCACACGCAGGTGGGCGCCCTCCGCCACTATCGACAGGCCGTAGGCTGCCAGTCGTTCGGCGAGGTCGCGATAGCTGGATTCGTCCATGCACCCATGTCACCGCACCGGCAGACGCGGCGGGATATGACAACCTATGACACGGAGTGGATCATGACTCGGGCTGTGGCCATCACCGGTACGCGGTCGACAGGGCATCGCGGCCTTGACAGCTACGCCGAGTTGTTCACCAGCTACCTCGGCCCGTTCGCGGGCCCCGAGACCCGCTTCTACATCGGCGGTGCCAATGGTGTCGACAGCCTGTCCCTGCTGTGGCTGGCCGGGAACACGAACGCGCACATCATCATCGTCGTGCCCGGCACCGTCCGGGAGCAGCCCGCCGAGGCTCGGCAAGCCATCATCCGTAGCCGCGACCGCATCACCGAGGTCGTCGAGCTGCATGCCGCGGAATTGCGCAGCCCGGCCTTCCACGCCCGAAACCGGTGGATGGTCGATCGCTCCGGCATGGTGATCGGGTTCCCCCTCGCGGGGCCGCAGGGTACCTCAGGTACGTGGCAGACGCTCAACTACGGTGCCGAACAGGGGAAACCACGTCTGATCGTGCCCGTGTGACGCGGATCACCGGCATGATGCCGGTATGAGCACGTGCGAAGCCCTCCTCGGCGCTGCGGCCCTCAAATCTCTCCGGAAAGCGCGAGGCTGGTCCCTGGCCGACACCGCGCGGGCGCTCATCGATACAGCGGCGCACCTCGGCCAGCCCCTCGACCCATCCGCAGCGAGCGTGCAGCGCTCCGTCGCCCGGTGGGAGAGCACGACGCGCCCCATCCTCCCCAGCGACCGGTACCAACTCCTGCTCGCACACCTCTACGCCCGAGCCCGTGACGGTCACACCACACTCGGGCCCGGCAGCGACTTCGCCGAACTCCTCGACGCCCTCGCCCACCTAGGTGCAGGACAGACACATCTGCATGAACTCCGTGCGCTCCTGATCCGCACGGCCACCGACGACGGCACCGGCCTGCTCGCTCTGCTGGGGCCTACCACCCGGCTGTCCATGGCGGCCGCGCTCGCCGATCCGGCACTCGCCGACGACGAACTCCTCGGCGGACTGCGGACGGCAGTCGCAGACGTCAACGCGCAAGTAGGCTCGCTCCCCTTCGCCCGCCTGCAACTGCTGCTCGCCCCCGTGACCGAGTCCTGCCAACGGCTGCTGGCCAGCGGCGTCCCCAAGCCGCTGCTGCCCGGGCTGCACACGATCGCTGCTCAGGCGTACACCCTCGCCGGGCGGCTGGCGTTCGAGACCCGCGATGACCACGCGTCCCGCGCTCTGTACGCGGCCGCAACAAACGCGGCAGGACTGCTCGAGGACAGATGGCGCCGGGCCGTCGTTCACATGAGTCACGCCCTGGTCACGCTGTACTCGCCCCCCGGCCTCGACGCGGCCCGCGCCCTGGTCGACGCCGCGGTACGCGAAGCCCGCAGGGGCGACAGCATCCCCGTACGAGCCCGAGCCCATGCGCTGCAGGCCGAGATCGCCGCCCGGTCGGACGCCGAGCGGCACGCGCAGACCGCACTGTCGCTCGCCTGGTACGACCTCGACCGTGCCGTTGACTCCGATCCCTCGCCGACCAGCTTCAGCGCCGATCACCTGCGCGGCTTCGAGGGACTGTGCGAGCTGTACGTAGGAGACGCGGCGGCCGCTCACGACAGCTTCGCCCGTAGCGCAAAGGCCCTGGGAGCGCCGCGCGAGCGAGTTCAGCGGGCCATCGTCTCAACCGACCAGGCTCTGGCGTGCATCCGCCTCGATGCGCCAGAGCGGGCTGCTGAGCTCCTGCACGGATGCATCGACTCCGCGGCCAGCACCGGCGGGCGTGTACCTGCGCTTCGTCTCCGCCAGGCGCGCAAGAAACTTCGGCCCTGGCGACGCGAGGAGTTCGTCGCCGAGCTCGATGACCATCTCATCGACGCACTCGGAAGCTGATACGACAACCCGCCCCCTGCCGCAGCCGAGTGGTGTCGCGCTCTGGCGCGGAGGGTCGTTCGGCCGCTGTCCGGGCCCGTGCCCTGTCCGGGCTGCTCCGTGATGTCCCTCTGTTGGCCTGCGATTGTGCGGGGTCGACCCACCCCGGGGGCCCCGCGATGTGGGGGTACACCCTCGTCTCTGCGGCCGTCTCATCCGTGCCGCCGTCCCTTGGGTCTCGTGCGATAGTGGAGCGGCCGACCCGGTGGTGGATCGCCTCGACAACGCTCTCCTCGGGTCGGTTTTCGCTGCGAAGAATCCGCACAGCTCTGTGCGCATTGTCGGTGGTGCATGGAAAGGTGGCCCCGTCGAGGCACCACCCATCGGAGAGCGATCATGGCCAACATCAAGGAACTTGACCCAGGTATCCCCACCAGCACCGCATGGCAGAGCGGGCCCCGCCTGTACGTCAGGTGCCCGTACGCCTCCCGGCTGGACACTGACCTGCGCAACCTCGGCGCCCACTGGGACGGCACGCAGCGTGCCCTGTGGATCGGCTCCACGAAGAAGGCCGCTGTCATCGAGGTCATCCGCGCCAGCATGGACCGCAAGGCGGCCGTCCAGGCCGTCAAGGACGCCGGGCGCTGGGTGCAAATCCCCTACGACGCGCACGAGATCCGCGAGCACGCCAAGGAGCGGCTCAACGCGGTGTACGGCGGCAACGTCCTCAAGGGCTGGTGGGCGATGCGCACCGACGAGCACCTCGCCGAGGTTCAGGGCATGGTGAAGTCCTGGCAGGAGGAAGCCCAGGCCGCCCGTAAAGCGGAGGAGAAGGCCCGCAGGGAGAACGCCGCCGCGCAGGAAGCCGCAGCCGCCAAGGCCGCACAGCAGGCCGCGCAGGTCCGCCGCGCACAGATCCTGGAACGTTCCGGCCGCACCTCCGCCGGAGAGACCGCCGAGCTGCGTGAGATCTCCACCCGGCGCATGAACAAGGCCACCGCCCAGGACGCGGCCCGCTCCGCTGGCAGTCTTGTCCGCCTGGAGGACGGGCGCCGCGGCATCGTCACCGACGTCAAAGTCTGGTTCACCAACGCCGAGATGGCGTCCTCCGTCTGCTGGCACGCCGAGACCCACGACGAAGCCCACTGGGACTTCGCCTACACCGTGGCCGTCGTCGAGACGACGGACGACGAGCGGGAGCAGGACGCGAAGGCCGAGGCCGAAGCGCAGGACGCCGCCGAGCTCGACGACCTGATCGAGCAGGCCACCGCCCTCACCGCGCCCCGCACCGAGGGCTGGACCTACATCGCCGAGGAAGACCGCGCCGGGCAGATCACCGTCCACCGCGGCGTCACCCGCTTCGCGAGCGGCACCCTCACCCTCACCCGCGACGACCGCGTCATCTGGCAGCACCCCGGCTGGTACGACGACTACATCGCCACCGAAGGCACCACCACCGCCCCCGACGTCGTCGACCGCGTCCGCCGCCTGATCACCGCCGGTCCCCGGGAGCGATCCCACAACCGCACCGGCCAGCAGCGCGCCTACTTCACCGTCACCACACAGGAGGACCGTGCCTGACCTCACCGTGTCCGAACTGGGCCGCCGCTACCAGGTGGCCCACTCCACAGTGGCCCGAGCCATCACCCGGGCCACCGCCCTGCGGGCGCAAGGCCACCTGGCGCCCGCCCCACCCGCACCGGTCAACCCCGGAGAGCCGCAGCTTCGCTACCCGACCGACCAGATGGACGCCTGGTGGCCCCTGAGACCACCCCGCGGCCGCCC
>NZ_RIBZ01000315.1:0-19777 GCF_003721215.1 Streptomyces botrytidirepellens | reverse complement strand
CATCGGTCAACGACAACGGTGGAATCTTCGGACCCGGACGACTCATACCAAACCAACGATGAATCTCCGACTCAGGTCACTAGCCGCACATGGGTAGTCCCGCGCGGGACAGCGACCTGCCCTACCGACTTTCACCGACCTTGAACGATCGAGTCGTAAAGGCGCGCGCCCGCCTCGTGCGAGGCTTCGGCCCGTTCCCGCTCGTCGCCCAAACCGACAGAGAAGTTCACGCCCATCGGCAGCATCACCTGCACCACGGGGTCCTCGAACTCGCCGAAGTGCTCGGCCAGCTCAAGGGTGATGTACCCGTGGACCAGACTCCACAACTGGGCGGCTATGACTTCAGGTTCCTGCCGCTCGGCCCTGCCCGAGTCCACGAGCCGTTGACATGCCGCGGTGATATGGACGTGGGCATCCCGGAAGGCCGGCGAATGTCCGCTGAAGCGAAGGTCCGCGTCCGACAGCGGCCGGTACGTCGCACGAGTGGACAGGCCGAACATCAAGTCGTACAGGTGAGGGTTCTCGTGGGCCACTCGGCGGCAGGTCAAAGCCATGGCGAAGAGATCCGCGATCGGATCATCCGTCACCGGCACCTGGGCGAACGCCGCGCCGAGCTCCCTGAAGCCATGGTCGGCGACAGCGCGCATCAGTTCGGGGATCCCACCGAAGTGGCCGTAGACGACCATCGTCGACAGCCCGCTCGCGGACGCCACCGTACGCGCCTTGATGGCCGACGGCCCCTGTTCGGCCAGCAGGCCGACAGCGGCTCGCACAAGCCGCTCCGGTGCGTCATCGAGCCTCGGCCGCCCTGCCATGCCTCTCGCGCCTCCACCATTGACACTCTTGAAATAACTTGGTTATCTAACTCGTCACGGCAATAGTACACATCTCGAGTGACGTGCCGTTTCGGACACGGGCGCGCCTCCCCGGACGGGCTTTCACGCACTGTCCCAGATTCCTGGCGCCGGTAGCCCCTCCCTCACTCGCTTTGCACTCCCCCATGAACTCAGCACGGGAGCAGAATCCATGCCATACAAAGACAAGGGTCATCTGGAGATCGAGGACCGCGGAGCCGTCCTTGTCGTCCGGGTCGACGGCGGCCCGCACCAGTTGTTCGGCCTCGATATCGCCCATCAGCTGGACAAGCTGGTGAACCGGGTCGACCGCGATCCGAGTATCCGTGCCGTCGTCTTCACCGGGGCACATCCCGAGCGGTTCGTCAGCCATGCCGCGGTCCGGTGGCTGCAGGAAGAGGGCGCCGCGAGCCCGACGGTCGGCCGGCGCGGTGCCGCCGCCGTCGTACGCATGGCCAAGCACGTGGACCGGTCCCGTCTCCTCGGGCCCGTGATGCGCAGGACCCCGATGCGCGGGGCCCTCCAGCTGGAGCGTCTGCACACGACCTTCCTCCGGATGAACAGCAGCGGTGTCCTCTTCGTCGCCGCCCTCAACGGTTCGGCTCTCGGCCTCGGCGCGGAGTTCGCCTGGGCATGCGATCTGCGGGTCATGGCCGACGGGGACTTCTTCATCGGCCAGCCGGAAATCCTGCTCGGCATCATCCCGGGCGGAGGCGGCACCCAGCGGCTGACCCGCCTGATCGGCACCCACCGGTCCCTGGCCGCGATCCTCGAAGGCAAGCCGTTCACGCCCGCGGAGGCGCTCGCCAACGGGGCGGTCGACAAGGTCGTACCCCAGGACAAGGTCGTCGCGCAGGCGGTCGAACTCGCGGAGCACTTCGGCCAGCGGTCGAAGGGGTCGGTCGCGGCGGCCAAGAGGTCGGTGTACTTCGGCGGCTCGATGCCCCTGGAAGACGGACTCCATGTCGAACGCGCCGAGTTCTTCACCAGAGTCATGTCGAAGGACGGCCAGGAACTGATGCTCGACTATATGGAGACGACGGACGCCACCGGCGAGCTCCCGCTCTACAACCCGGACACCTACGCCCAGGCGCTCGCCTCGGGCAGCGTGCCCGGGCACCGCTCGACGAAGACGACGCGGCGGTGAGCCGACGATGACCACTGCGCACTCCTTCACCCGCCACGACATCACCTTCCCCTCCGGCGACAGCACCTGTGCCGGATGGCTCTACCTCCCGACCGGCGTCACCTCCCCGCCCGTCGTCATCCTCGGGCACGGCCTCGGCGCCACCCGCGAGATGCGCCTGGACGCCTTCGCCGAGCGTTTCGCTCAGGCCGGCATCGCCGCCGTGGCCTTCACCTACCGGCACTTCGGCGACAGCGGCGGCCACCCGCGCCAGATCCTGTCGATCAAGCGTCAACTCGCCGACTGGGACGCCGCCATCGCCTACGTCAAGGCCCGCCCTGACATCGACCGCTCCCGCATCGCGGTGTGGGGCAGCTCCTTCGGCGGAGGCCACGCCATCACCGTCGCCTCTCGGCATCCCGAACTGCGCGCGGCCGTGTCCCAGTGCCCGTTCACCGATGGTCTCGCCTCCGCGCTCGCGCTCGGCCCGGTCGCCTCGCTCAGGATGACCCCCGTGCTCGCTCGGGACATGGCGGCCAGAGTGCGCGGCAAGGCACCCGCGATGGTTCCCATCGCCTCCGCCCCCGGTTCGCCGGCCCTCATGAACGCTCCGGACGCCCTGCCCGGATATCAGGCGCTGCAACCGACGGGGACGACGTTCCGCAACGAGGTGGCGGCACGGGTCATTCCGACCATCGCCACCTACCGGCCTGGGCGTGCGGCGAAGAAGGTCGCCATGCCGATCCTCTTCTGCGTCAGCAACACCGACTCCGTCACGCCTCCCGCCCAGACCCTCCGGTACGCGCGCACCGCACCCCGGGGAGAGATCAAGAGGTACGACGCCGGCCACTTCGACTTCTACACCGGCGAGACCTTCGAGGCCCTGGTCCGCGACCAGATCGAGTTCCTCACCCGGCAGTTGCACCCCGCGCCGGCATCGACTCCTTGACCGGATCGCATAACACCGAGATGGGTACGCCCGCCATGAACTTCGCTTCACTGCCCGACCGTCGCGCCGCTCTCGACCCCGATGGGGCAGCGGTCTCGGACGGGTGCCAGTCACTCACCAACACTCAGTTGCTGGACCGCGTCCGTGCGGCAGCGCGTCAGCTCCAGGACCTCGGCATCGGTCCCGGCGATGTCGTGGCCCTCAAGCTGACGAACCGCATCGAGTTCGTGCTGCTGTTGTTCGCCGCCTGGCGGATCGGCGCCACCATCACGCCGGTCAACCCGAGCATGACCGACGTCGAGGTGGACCGACAGGTCAAGGACTCCGGTGCGCGTCTGCTGGTGGTCGAAGACCGCGAGGCGCCCGTCACGGACGGTGCTGCCGTACTCGCCGTCGGCGCACTGCACAAGGAAGGGGTGAGATCGGATCACGCACCGCATGTGGACTCGTCCGCGCTGGCTCTTCTCATATACACCAGCGGCACCACCGGGATGCCCAAGGGCGTGATGCTGGACCACGCCAACATCGACGCCATGACGGAGATGGGCCGCCTGTCCCTGGACATCGGGCCCGCCGACCGGTGCCTGCTGATCCTGCCGCTCTTCCACGTCAACGGCATCGTGGTCAGCATTCTCACGCCTCTTCTCGTGGGGGCGAGCGTCGTCATCGCGGGCCGCCGGTTCGACCCACACAGCTTCTTCGACCTCGTCGAGCAGGAGCGCCCCACCTTCTTCAGCGCCGTGCCGACGATCTACGGCATGCTCGCTGCGCTCCCGGACGACGTGCGGCCCGACACATCGTCGCTGAGGTTCGGAGTCTGTGGCGCCGCACCTGCCTCCGCCGAGCTGCTTAATCGGTTCGAAGCCCGGTACGGGTTCCCTCTTGTCGAGGGGTACGGCCTGTCCGAAGGAACCTGCGGGTCCACCATCAACCCCGTCGCGGGCCTGCGACGTGCCGGCACCGTGGGACTTCCCTTCCCCGGCCAGGAGATTCGGATCGTCGACGCCGAAGGTACCGAGGTGGGGCCGGGCACGGACGGTGAGGTCCTCGTGAAGGGCCCCAACGTCATGCGTGGCTATCTCGGCCGCCCTGAGGAAACGGCCAGAGTCATCGTCGATGGCTGGTTGCACACGGGCGATGTGGGTCACCTCGACGCCGAGGGCTATCTGACCCTGGTCGGGCGCTCGAAGGACATGATCATCCGTGGTGGGGAGAACATCTACCCCAAGGAAATCGAGGACGTCCTCACAGGCGACCCGTCGGTGCTCGAAGCCGCCGTGATCGGCGTACCCGACGAGAAGTGGGGAGAGGTGGTCGTAGCCTACGTACAGCCGCGACCAGGCGTGACCGTCGATCTGACGGCGCTGCGGGAGCTCTGTGCGCGCAGCCTCACCGGCTTTAAGCGTCCGACCGGGTTCTTCGTGGTAGAGGCCATAGCGAAGAACGCGGTCGGGAAGATCGACAAAGCCTCCTTGCGCGCTGCCCACGTCGCGGCTTCCTGAGATTCACCGCGCGCCGAACCTGGATGCCCAGGCAGCGCATATCCGACAGCGCGGCCGCTGGGGACGCTTCGGCGGGTGTCCCGGTCTCGGCCAGGATCTGACTGAGTGGCGGCCCAACCGGAAGCAACTGGGCCGCCCCTCGGTTCGGGTGGCTGCTCGGACGACTTGCCCCGGCCGGCCAGTGAGACTGTGGACCCGCAGGGGCGCCGCTCTCGTCACGGTGGCAGGGTCACCGACTCGCCTCGTCGGCCAGGAACGACCGCAAATGGCCCAACAGCGCCTCCGGTTGCTCTTCCGGGATGAAGTGGCCGCACTCCGGGATTTCTGCTCCGGTGACGTCGTCCGCGTAGGCGCGCCAGATCTCCAGCGTCGGCAGGCGGGAGGGCAGCCCTGCGGAACCCCAGAGCGCCAGTACCGGCATGGTGAGGCGGCGGCCCTCGGCGGCGTCGATGTCGTCGAGGGCGACGTCCTGCTCCATGGCGCGGTAGTCGTCGAAACTCGCGCGCATGGCACCCGGGCGGGAGAAGGCTCGGACATATCCGTCGACCGCTTCGGGTGTCAGCCCGTGCCGGTTATAGGTCCACCGCTCGAAGAAGTACTCGAGATACCCGCGTATGTCGTGCCCCACGAGCCGCTCGGGAAGGTCAGGCTGCATCTGGAACAGCCAGTGCCAGTACCCGGAGGCGAGCGAGGCGTCCAGCCGGCGGAACATCTCCCGGGTCGGCACGATGTCGAGCACAGCCAGCCGTTCCACCTGCTCGGGGCGGTCCAGCGCCCAGCGGTGCCCCACGCGGGCGCCCCGGTCGTGACCCACGACGGCGGTCGTCTCGAAGCCGAGTGCTTCGACGAGGCCCGCCATGTCGGCGGCCATCCGCCGCTTGTCGTATCCGGTCGAGGGCTTGTCGCTCAGGCCGTAGCCACGCAGGTCGGGTGCCACAACGGTGTGGTCGGCGGCAAGATCCGCCAGCACCGGCTGCCAGCAGTCGGAGGTCTGCGGCCAGCCGTGGAGCAGGACGAGCAGAGGACCGGATCCCGCTCGGAGGTAGTGCAGGCGGACCCCGTCCACCTGCGTCACGCCTGTGGTCACAGTGGGTTGTCCCATGGATGCGCCTCCCGGGCACGAACTAACCCTCTTAGGGGGTTAAACCTAACGTGCAGAATGAAGGCGTGGTAACGGACGACACGTGGATCTGGGACGGCGGGCGGGTCTGTTTGGACTTCACCAACACCCTCCGCCACCGGTGGCGACCCACGCCGGGGGAGACGCTCCGGAACCCGGGCGATCTCACCCTCTGGCTTCAGCGGGCCGGACTACTCACACCGGGCATCCCGGATCCCGTGGATGCCGCCGTCCTGGCATCGGGCCGACGGCTGCGCGAGGCGGTCGACCGGGCCGTACTCGCGGTCTCCGACGACCGACTGCCCTCCTCCAGCGACGTCGTGCTGCTCAACGAATCGCCAGCAGAGGCGCCCCGGCCGGCGCCGCAAATCGCCGTTAAAGACGGCCACTTGGAGCCCGCCAGCACCACGACCATGGCACCTGACCCCGCGACCGCGCTGGCACTGATCGCGCAGGACGCTGTAGATCTGCTCCTGTCGACCGAGATCCGGCGCGTACGCGTGTGCGGCGCGGACACGTGCGCCCTGCGCTTCCTGGACCGCTCCCCCGCCCACAACCGCCGCTGGTGCTCGATGTCCCGCTGCGGCAACCGCACCAAAGTCCGCCTCCACCAGGCCCGAGCCAGACTCGGCGGGTCGGTCACCGCCTCGATGCACTCGGACCGCAAGGCTGCGGGCCATATCGCGAAGGCGGCGGGCGCCCGCTCTCTCGTCGTGGACTTCCGCCTGGCGCCCGAACACCCTTACCCGGCGCAGCTCGACGACGCCGAGACGGCGTACCGGTGGCTGCTCTCGCAGGGCTATGAGCCGCGGAACATCGGCAGCACGGGCCATTCGATCGGCGGCACCCTCGCGGTGATGCTCCCGCTGCGCCTGCTCGCACAGGGGGAGGCGACCCCGGGCGCGATCGTCAGCGTCTCGCCGTGGACCGACCTCACCCTCCAGAACGCATCGGTGGACGAGAACGAAGACAACGACAAGATGCTCAGCAGGAACACTCTTGAGCTCTTCCGTGGAGCCTGGCTCCAGGAGCCCGGAGTGGACTTCGCCGATCCGAAGATCAGCCTCGTGAACGCCGATCTGACCGGCCTGCCTCCCACGATCGTCCTCTACGGCGAGTACGAGACCCTCGCCAGTGGCTCCGCAAGCACCTCGGCGCGTGAGCTGAAGCCACACCGGGCGGAGCGGCCTTTCGGCCGGACCGCCGCACCACCGCGATGCCGGTGACCGGTCCGCCGGTCGCGGGCATCCTGCTCGACCATGTCGGCCGGCATGCGGTGCCTGTGTCCGACACGGTTCCGCACACAGCCACACCACCGTCCCTTGATGCCACAAAGGAGTGCGCGATGGGAACATACGAGGATGTCTTCCGCGCCAGTACCGAGGACCCGGAGAACTTCTGGCTGAAGGCGGCGGAGGGCATCGACTGGGATGTCACCCCACGACACGCCCTGGACTCCTCGGGCGCCCCCTTCCACCGCTGGTTTCCCGACGGTCGGCTCAACGTCTGTTTCAACGCGGTCGACCGGCACGTCGAAGCCGGCCGCGGTGAACAGGCTGCGCTCATCTATGACTCACCCGTGACCGACACCCGGCGCACCTACACCTATGTCCAGCTGAGGGACGAGGTGGCGGCTTTCGCGGGAGCACTCGCGCGGCTCGGTGTCGGGCACGGCGACCGTGTGGTGATCTACATGCCGATGGTCCCCGAGGCCGTTGTCGCGATGCTGGCCTGCGCACGTATCGGCGCGGTGCACTCGGTCGTCTTCGGCGGGTTCGCCCCGCGCGAACTCGCGCTGCGCATCGATGACGCGGCCCCCAAGGTGGTCGTCTCCGCCTCCTGCGGCATCGAGGGCAAGCGTGTCATCGCGTACAAGCCCCTGCTCGACGAGGCGATCGAGCTCGCGGCCCACAAGCCGGAGAAGAGCGTGATCCTGCAACGCCCGCAGGAGACGGCCGAGTTGGGGCCTCACGATCTCGACTGGGCCGACCTGGTGGCTGCCGCGCCGTCGGCCGACTGTGTTCCCGTCCCCGCAACCGACCCCCTCTACATCCTCTACACCTCCGGAACCACCGGAAAGCCCAAGGGAGTCGTGCGTGACTGCGGCGGCTACGCGGTCGCCCTCCACTGGTCGATGGGGGCCGTCTACGACGTGGGCCCGGGCGAGACGATGTTCACCGGCTCCGATGTCGGCTGGGTCGTCGGGCACTCGTACATCGTCTACGCGCCATTGCTGGTCGGTGCGACGACGGTGCTGTACGAGGGCAAGCCGGTGGGCACCCCGGACGCGGGCCAGTTCTGGCGCGTTGCCGCCGAGTACGGGGTCAGGACCATGTTCACGGCACCCACCGCGTTCCGGGCCATCCGCAAGCAGGACCCGAAGGGAACGCTCACCGCGGGCTACGACCTGACCGGCCTGCGCCACCTCTTCCTCGCCGGCGAGCGCCTCGATCCCGAGACCTACCACTGGGCGAGCGATCTGCTGGGCATCCCGGTGATCGACCACTGGTGGCAGACCGAGACCGGCTGGCCCATCGTCGCCAACCCGGTGGGCATCGAGGCGGCTCCCCTCAAGCCCGGGTCTCCCACCCGCCCGCTGCCGGGATGGGACGTCCGGGTCCTCGACGCTTCGGGCGAGCCGGTGCCCGCAGGCGTCGACGGCGCGATCGTCGTGCGGCTCCCGCTGCCGCCCGGCGCACTGCCCACGCTCTGGCAGGACGACGACCGGTACGTCGCCTCCTACCTCTCCGCCTACACCGGCTACTACCTGACCGGCGACAGCGGTCACATCGACGACGGCTACGTCTTCGTCATGGGCCGCACCGATGACGTCATCAACGTCGCCGGACACCGCCTGTCCACCGGCAGCATGGAAGAGGCCCTGGCCGCCCATCCCGACGTCGCCGAATGCGCCGTCATCGGCGTCGCCGACGCCCTGAAGGGGCAGGTACCGCGCGGCTTCGTCGTCCTGAAAGCCGACGTCGACCGCGAACCGGGCGAGGTCGAGGCCGAACTCGTCCAGCTCGTGCGCGAGCGCATCGGCGCCGTCGCCTCCCTCAAGGACGTCGCGGTAGTTGCCGCCCTGCCCAAGACCCGCTCGGGAAAGATCCTCCGCAAGACGATGCGCGGCATCGCCGACGGGCACGACGAACCCATCCCCTCCACAGTGGACGACCCCGGCGTCATCGAGGCCCTGCGCCCTGTTCTCCGCCGCGCCGGTCACACCCCGTGATCGACTGTCGCCTTTCCTGGCTGACGGTGGACGGGCGCGCCCGGCGGACTGCCCCACCGGAGCCTTTGACGCCGATCATGTCGCGACCTGGGGTCTCCCCAGCGACGCGGCAGTCGTCTCCACGGCCCGCGTCCAGGCATCCGATCAACTGACCGCCTGAGGGCTGGAAGAACTGGCCTTCACCACCGAACTCGTGGTCAGCGAACTCGTGGTCAGCGAACTGGTGACGACCGCCATCCGCTACGGCAAGAGCCCCATCAAACTGCGGATGATCCTTCAGTCCGCCCTGACGTGCGAAGTCTCCGACGCCAGCAGCACCGCCCCGCACCTGCGTCGCGCCCGGGTCTTCGACGAGGGCGGCCGGGGCCTGCTCCTCCTCGTCCAGCCCACCGAACACTGGGGCACACGGCACAACCGCGAGGGCAAGGTCGTCTGGGCGGAGCAGGCGATTCCAGCAGCCGTTGCGGAACTCTCATCCGCTCTGGCGTGAGGTTCTTGCGCGAGTTGCGCCGCGCGGCTTCGTGCCCCATGCCGGGACCCACTTGCCACAGCCCACCCGACTGCATAACATTATGATCGTAATTTGATAGGCCGGTGCCGACTCCGACTCGGCCGGCGGGCGCAGGGCGGGTGCGTCTTCGGGCCCGGGAGCAGAAGAGCCCGGTGCCCACGTCCACGCGGTGTCCGCCCCCGCCCCTTTCGAAACCATCACCCATCACCTGAGGAATCCCCCATGCTCAACGACTTGTGGAACCCGACCGTCGTCGGAGAGATCTCCCTGCCGCACCGGCTGGCCATGGCCCCCCTGACCCGCAGCAGGGCCACCCCGGACGGCGTGCCGACCGAGCTGAACGCCGAGTACTACGCCCAGCGCGCCTCGCACGCGCTCATCATCACCGAGGGCACCCAGCCCTCCGCCGACGGCCAGGGCTACCCGGTGACCCCGGGCATCTACACCGAGGAACACATCGCCGGCTGGCGCAAGGTCACCGACGCCGTACACAAGGCCGACGGACGCATCGTCATACAGCTGATGCACACCGGGCGCATCTCCCACCCGGACAACACCCCCCACCACCGGCAGCCGGTGGCACCCTCCGCGATCAAGCCGGCCGGCCAGACGTTCACCCCGTCCGGGCTCCAGGAGATGCCGGAGCCACGCGAGCTGTCCACCGAGGAGGTCGCCGCGACGGTCGACGACTTCCGGCGCGCCGCCGCGGCCGCCATCGCGGCCGGCGCCGACGGCGTCGAGATCCACGGGGCCAACGGCTACCTGGTCAACCAGTTCCTCTTCCCCAGCGCCAACCAGCGCACGGATCAGTACGGGGGCTCCCTCGACAACCGCATCCGTTTCGCGGTGGAGGTCGCCACGGCCGTGGCCGACGAGATCGGCGCCGGCCGCACCGGCATCCGGATCTCTCCCGGCAACCCCTTCAAGCTCAACGACCTCGCGGAGAGCGACCCGCACGAGCTCTACCCGCACCTCCTGCGCGCCCTCGCCCCCCTCAACCTCGCCTACCTGCACATCGGCCACGGCGGCGACGAGGAACTCCTCTTCACCCTCCGCAAGCTGTGGCCCACCTCCCTGATCCTCAACCGGGCCGGTGCCGACATCGCCACCCGCGCCAAGGACGTCGAGGATGGTCTGGCCGACGTCGTCACCGTCGGCACCATGGCCCTCGCCAATCCCGACCTCGTCGAGCGCGTACGCTCCGGCGCCCCCCTGAACACCCCCGACCCCGCCACCTTCTACGGCGGCGGCGCGGCCGGCTACACCGACTACCCCACCCACGCCGCCTGACGAAGAGCAGCCCGGCGCCCGAGGGAACCACCACCTTCGGGCGCCTCGACACAGCTGCGGCGCACGGAGACCGGCGACCCGAGGAGTTACGGGCCGCGACCGACGTGCGCCGCAGCGGTTTCACCTCACACCCCGGCGTTCTGCGCCGAGATCGAGGGAGTCCGGCATCACGGCCCAGACCGATACCGGTCGCCGCCGAGGCTCACCCCTGCGAGGGAGGCACCGGGAAGAGCATGCAGCTACTGGTGGCATGGGCGAGCAGACGGTCCGTGCCGTCGACCAACTGCGCCTGGGCCAGGGCGGTTTGACGGCTCTTGCTGACCACCGTGCCGATGGCGCGCACCGGGCCCGTGTCCACGGTGATCCGTCGCAGGAACTTCACTGTGAGGTCGAGTNTGGCGCGCACCGGGCCCGTGTCCACGGTGATCCGTCGCAGGAACTTCACTGTGAGGTCGAGTGAGGTGTACGCCATGCCCTGCGGGAGGGTGGACTGGACGGCGCAGCCCGCCGCCGAGTCGAGCAGGGTGGCGAAGATGCCGCCGTGCACGCTGCCGATCGGGTTGTAGTGCTCCTCACCCGGCGTCAGGGAGAAGACCGCCCTGCCGGGCTCCACCTCGTCCAGGGTGAAGTCGATGGAGTAGTTGATGGGCGGACCCGGCAGTCGCCCCGCCTGCAGTTCGCGCAGGAAGTCGATGCCGACCATGCGCCCGGCGGCTTCCGCCGGGATCGCGGGATCCTCCCATTGATACGTACGCGTTCGTCCCACGACCGGGCACCTTCATCTGACTTTTAAAAATGAAGCTAGCTTCCCGCTCACCTGACTGTCAATGACGAAGCCAGGCTTTACCATGGCGGCATGGAGTGGCTTGAAGCGAGCACGGAGAACTGCCCCATCCAGCGCACGCTCGACGTGGTGGGTGAGAAATGGACGTTGCTGATCCTGCGTGACGCCGTCAACGGAGTCCGCCGCTTCGACGACTTCCACCGCCACATCGGCCTGTCGGAAGCCGTCCTCAGCGACCGCCTCCGGAAGCTGATCGCGGCCGGCATCCTGAAGACCGTCCCCTACCGGGAGCCGGGCGGCCGCTCCCGCAACGAGTACCGCCTGACCCGCAAGGGCTGGGATCTGTGGCCTGTCCTGATGGCGCTGAGCCAGTGGGGCGAGGCGTACGCCCTCGGCCCCGAGGGGCCCGTACTGGACGTCCGTCACACCGACTGCGACGCCCCGGTCCGCGTCATCGTCGAGTGTTCCGCGGAGCACTCCACCCTTACCGCCGCGGAAGTCACCGCCCGACTCGGACCCGGTGCCCGCATCCGGTCGTGAGCACGCCGGTCATGCGGACGCCGGACATGGGCACGCCGGTCATGATATTACGCGCGTCAGGCCATGGATTACCCTTGAGTGCGAAGCATGGGCCTTACGGAGCGAACGGAGGAAGCTCGTGGTGCGCTACGCCAAGGAGCACAAGCAGGTGACGCGGCGACGCATCATCGAGAAGGCCGGCCACCGGTTCAAGCAGGACGGCATCGACGGCTCGGGCATCTCCACGCTGATGGCGGACGCGGGGCTCACCAACGGAGCCTTCTACGCCCACTTCGCGTCCAAGGACGACCTCGTCGCCCATGTCGTGGCCGAGGAACTGCACACGCAGGTCGCGAGGTACGGCACCCTGCGACCCGGCCGCCCGGGACTCGAGGACCTCATTCGCGAGTACCTGTCCCCCGAGCACCGGGACAACCCCGGCCTCGGATGCCCCTCCGCCGCCCTTCTCGACGAGATCGGCCGCTGCGAGGACGGGACCAGGCAGGCCTACAGCGACGGCGCGCGGGCCATCCTGGAGGAGATCTCCGCCCGCCTGACACCCGAGGACCCGCGGTCCGCTCAGGCCAAGGCCATCGGGCTCTTCACCATGCTGGTGGGGACGTTGCAGCTGTCCCGCGCCCTGTCCGACCAGAAGCGCGCCGATGAGGTCCTTGAGCTGGGGATCGAGAACGCTCTCGCGTTCATGAGGTGAGGCGGAAGGCGAGGTCGCGTCAGTGAACGGGTGCCTCGAGCCGCTCACCCAAAGGGCGCCACGGCCCTGAGGCACCATCCTCGGCCCAGACTACGACCGCACCGCACGCCTTTTACCGCTCGAGGAACTCGAGAGCCGTCTCCACGAACTGCCCGTGGAACTGGAAGATGCCGCCATGGCCGGCGTCGGGGTAGAGGACCAACTCGCCGTTCGGCACTCGCCGCGCCAGGTCGACCGAGTTCTGGGTCGGAACCATCCTGTCGCTCTCGCCGTTTGCGACGAGCACCGGCTGGTGGATGACCGAGAGGTCGTGGGGCCGCTCCAGCCCCCACCGGTGAATGGCCTTGAGCTGAGCGCCGTACGACGTGAGAGAGATCGCCTTGTCCCTGCCCTGGGTGCGCTCCTTCAGGCGGGCCAGGAACGCCTTCCCGGCCCGACGCCCATTGGCGGTACGGGTGAAGAAGAGGAACTGCTTCGGGTCCTGAAGGGTGAGCAGCCCCCGAACGGTGTCGAGATGGGACAACCGGGTCACGTCCTTGATGCCCTCGCCCCCCGCCGGACCGGTACCCGTGAGGATCAGCTTGCGGACGAGGTCCGGATCGGTCTGCGCGATCACCTGGGCGATCATGCCGCCCATCGAGAAGCCGTGGAGATCGACGTACTCGAGCCCGAGTGCCCGGATGAACGTGACGGCGTCCTTCGCCATCGCTTCGATGGTGCGCGGTGTCGAACCGCTGGAAGCACCGACACCCCTGTTGTCGAAGGTGACGACATGACGCTTGGCGGCGATGCCGTCGACGACCCGGGGGTCCCAGTTGTCGAGAACCGCGGCGAGGTGGGTGAGGAAGACCACCGGGACGCCGGACCGGGGACCGAGCTCGCGGTAGGCGAAGGTCACCCCGCCGGCGGTGATGGTGCGGGTCGGTGCGTTCTTGTACGACGTCACGACGTCGCCTCGTACTTCCTGGGAGTCATTCACGGTCGTGCCCTTCGGCATGGGGGGTGCTCCCCTGGCGTCTCCCGGCTGCGACTGCAGTCTGCGGGGGTCGACGGTCAAAGGCCGCGGACATCGGAACCCTGAGCGGTCGAGCCTCTCAGCATCACGTCGACCATTGAAGTATGACCATAATTCTATTGGGCCGCAAGCCTGCGAGTTCCAGAGATGACGTCTTCGTCGGAGTCGACTCTTCAGGTCACGGAGGAGGTGCTCGCACCGAGGCCTGGCGCGACAGGTCGGGCACGGTGCGCCCGGACATCGAGCGGTCGTGAAGGTTCGGCGCACCGGGACACGCCGACACCTGCCGACACCACCGCGGACGACCCAAGACGAGTCAGCCGTCGATGACGGCACCAAACGTGAGCGAAGGGTGCGTGGGCGACCCGCCTCGAGGCGTCGAGATCCCAGAGGAATCCGGCACCCTCGGGACAGCGGCGTATCGGAGGGCGAAGGAGGAAGGCCATGGCGGAAGCCGACCGTCGCGCACGCCACGGGCGATGGGGGCAGGCCCGTTGGCGCTCTCCCCGTGCCATGCCGTCGGCGACGATACGGCGGAGCTCCGACACGGCCGACCGCCGGTTCGGGAGACCACGTCGACGGCTCGGCGCTCATTGCGCACGCGGGCCGAACAGGCCAGCCAGGTTGCGCGTCGGACATCTCCGCGAGGTCCCGGCGGGGACACGGAGTCGGCCACCAGGTCCCGTGGCGGTGACGTTCGCCCATCGCGCGAGCGCCGCCTCACACAAGCCGTGAGGCGGCGCCGACACGATGCCTCGGCCCCGCCGCTGCCCCGCGTTGCGGGGGCGGCGGCGGGGCCGGTGTGGTCAGGCGGCGAGGAAGTCGGCCACCTGCCTGGTGAAGGCCTTGGCGTACTGGAACAGGAACGCGTGGCCGGCACCGGTGTAGAGCACGAGAGTGGCGTTGTCGAGGTGCTGGACCGCGACATAGGAGTTGTGGGCGGGGATCATCACGTCGTGCAGGCCGTTGGCGTAGAGGACGGGCTGCTTGATCGCCTCCAGTTCCGCCACCACCTCGTCGAAGGGCGCCGCCAAAAGGGTGGCCGCCGCGGTGAGCATGCCCTGGGCCGCCGCCTCGGAGACCGCGGGGCCGCCGGCGGCGAGCCGGGGCGCGACGTGGTCGAAGTGCTCGCGCCCGGAGGCGCGGGCCGTCTCCGTCTCGGGGTAGAACAGGTAGAGCATGTCCTCCAGGTCGGCATCGGGCTTGGCCATGATGCCCAGGACCTTCTCGCTGAAGGGCGGAGCGTCGGGTACCCAGCCGGCCGGGCCGCTGCCCGCCACGACGACCTTGCGCACCAGCTCGGGGCGCCGCACGGCCACCCGCTGGGCCACAATGCCACCCAGGGACCAGCCGAGCAGGTCGGCCTGCGAGAGGCCGAGTGCGTCGATGAACTCGATGGCGCCCTGGGCGAATCCCTCGAGGGAGTCACGCGGCTCGCCGTCGGTGTAGCCGACGCCGACGTTGTCGAACACGATCACGTCGTGGTCGGCGGCCAGGTAGTCCAGGAACTCCGGGTCCCACCAGTCGATGGTGCCGCGGAAGCGGTTCAGCAGGACCAGCGGGACACCGCCCTGCGGACCCATCCGCCGGTAGGTGAACCGCGCGGAGGGGCCCTCGACGATGAGGTCCTCGGCCTTGTCTGCCAGATAGGTGCTCATGATGTCCTTTTCCTCTTGACGGGTGCGCGTGACATCTCGCGGGTCCGCTCGCGCAGCACACCGCAGACTGCCGGACGGCGGGACGGAGCTTTCGTTTTCTTCGCCGGCGCCCGATGCACCGCGCCGGCGCTGTCGACCAGGTCACACTGCGGCGGATGCCGACCCACGCCTGCCGATTCACTCCGATTGCCCCGGAATCCACCTCGCCGAGTGCTGGCGGCACCGGCGGGGGGAGATTGAATTACATTCATAATACTATGCACGAGGGGCGAGGGAGCGCAAGCAAGTCCTCACAGCCGAAGCCCTCGGAGCCGACCGCACTCCGCGACGCGCAACGAACACCCCCCGAGCGAGGGGACGCAGCGCCACCTGGCACGGCACCTCACCGTCGAACGGGCAGCCATTGGCGCCGCGAGTTCATTGAACTACGGCGGAAACTCGCGTCCGCCGGGCTCTGGCCATTTTCCTGAGCACAGTCGAGCAGGTCGCCGCCATCCTCGACGGACAGGATGAACGCATCGACCACTCCAATCGACGGAGGAGATTGGCGAGTTGGAGGCTGTCTGAAGCCGATCGGCACGCACTCTATGAGGACTTGCCACGACTCGAACCCATGCGGGCAACGGCTGACCCCAACATCATGTCGGTCATCGTCTGGGCCGCGGTCAATCAGTCGGAAGCATCACACAGCCCCATCGCCGTGACACTACGCAGGAGCGGAGGAGACGCACGGAAGCTGACCTCACGCGCGAGCGCACTCAACCCCATTACCCTCGGCTCCGGCCAGCGATTGCGCCTGCGGCGACGCCTGGATCTCTACGCCACACGGCTCGGCGCCGCCTGCGATCGGGGCCTTCCCCGGGAGGTCTCCATGCATGAGGTCGTAGCCAAAGAGTCACGTACGAACAGCGCGACCTCACCAGAGGTCAAAGAGTGACATAACGCCAACTGGCCTGCTCCAACCACAACACCCCTGCCTCCTCCAATGGGGCGTCACGCGCATCACACGCAGTGCCAACTATCCCTCTTTTGTGCCACCTATAAATCTTCGTCACAGCGGGTCAGCGGCGCACCCGCGGCATACCCAGGCCGATCCAGGAGATGATCTCCCGCTGGATCTCGTTGTTGCCGCCGCCGAAGGTGAAGACGACGCTGCTGCGGTAGCCGCGCTCCAGGTCGCCGTGGAGGACCGCGCCCGCCGAGCCCTCCTTGAGGGGGCCCGCGGCGCCGACGATCTCCATGAGCCAGGCATAGGCGTCGCGGCGGGCCTCGGAGCCGTAGACCTTGACGGCGGAGGCGTCGTGCGGGGTCAGGGTGTCGCGCTGGAGGGCGTCCACCATCTGCCAGTTGAGCACCTTCATGGCGTCCAGCCGGGCGTGGGTGCGGGCCAGCCGGGCGCGGACCCAGGCCAGGTCGATGACCCGGCGGCCGTCGGGGAGCTTGGTGTCGGCGGCCCACTGTTGTACGCCGCGCAGGGCGCGGATGGCCATGGTGCCGTGGGCGGCGAGGGTGACGCGTTCGTAGTTGAGCTGGGTGGTGATCATCCGCCAGCCCTCGTTCTCGGCGCCGACGCGGCGGGCGGCCGGGACGCGGATGTTCTCGTAGTAGCTGGCGGTGGTGTCGTGGGAGGCGAGGGTGGTGATGACGGTGCAGGAGTAGCCGGGGTCGGTGGTGGGGACGAGCAGGATGCTGATGCCCTGGTGGGGCTTGGCGTCGGGGTCGGTGCGGACGGCGAGCCAGACCCAGTCGGCGGTGTCGCCGTTGGTGGTCCAGGCCTTCTGGCCGTTCACCACGTAGTCGTCGCCGTCGCGTACGGCGCGGGTCTTGAGGGCGGCGAGGTCGGTTCCGGCGTCGGGCTCGCTGTAGCCGATCGCGAAGTCGATCTCGCCGGAGAGGATGCGCGGCAGGAAGTACCGCTTCTGCTCGTCGGTGCCGTAGCGCATGAGCGTGGGGCCGACGGTGTTGAGGGCCATGAGCGGCAGCGGTACGCCCGCCTGGGCGGCCTCGTCGAAGAAGATGAACTGCTCGACCGGGCCCAGCCCCCGCCCGCCGTACTCCCGGGGCCAGCCCACGCCCAGCCAGCCGTCGCCGCCGAGGCGGCGGATGGTCTCGCGGTAGAACCGCTTCTGCCCGGCGGGGTCGGCGTAGCGGGCGTAGGCGTCGTCGGGGACCAGCTCGGCGAAGTAGGTCCGCAGCTCGGCTCGTAACTGCCGCTGCTCAGGGGTGTATTCGAGGTCCACGGCCCCTCCTGGAGTCTCGCGTGCGCCACGACGGCGGTCGGGGAGCGTCCTGGGATCGAGGGGCACGGTAGAACGCGTTCCAAAAATTCGGAAGGGTCGTGGACCGTCGGGTAGTTCGGTCGCGCCCGCCGCGCTCAGCTCGTCTCGTCCGCCGGCGGCGGGCCGTCGTCCGCGCCGGGCCGCAGCACCCGTACCGGCTGGCCCGGGCGCCAGGTCCGCAGGCTCAGCCCGGATTCCCCGGCCTCGGTCTGCACGACCTCGGTCACCTCGGCGCGGAAGAGGTGGAACGGCTCGGGCGGATGGACCTCGGCGGCGAAGCGGGCGAGCGAATCGGGGTCGGTCACCTCGACGGCCCGGCCGCTGACCCGGACGTCGCCGCCGGGGGTGCCGGTGTCGGGCCCGGGGTTGGCCTGGATCGAGAAGCGCCGGTCGCGGCGGAGGTCGATGGCCTTGCGCGAGTCGGGCATCATGCCGAGCCACAGTTCACCGAAGCGGAAGTTGACCTCCAGCGGTGTCAGCCGCGGGGAGCCGTCCTGGCGCAGGGTGGCCAGGACATGGGTGCGGTAGCGCTCGAAGCGCTCCTGCGCAGCCGTGGCGAAGCCGGGCTCGGCGGCCTGGAAACCGGCCCAACTGGTGATCGGATACGTCGTCATGGCGCCCATGTTCGCGGGATTACCCGACGCCTTCTGTCCGGTTTTTTGGGACTGACGGGACTGAAGGGACTCCCCCGCGCCGCGCGAGGCCACTTGGCGCGCCTGATGGGGCGGCAGATACGCGCTCCACGCCGTGCCCGGCAGCGGGAACCCGATCCAGGTGCGGGCGTACGACGGCGGCCGGGCGCCGCCGTCGCGCCGGACGAGCAGCGCGGTGGGCTCGTGCGCGGCCCGCCGCAGCAACCCGGACACGCTGGTGGAGCGGTTGTTCCCGGTGGTCTGGGCGGAGGCGCAGCCCGCGTGGTACGCGACGGGCAGGGCCCGGTCGCCCGCCACCAGACACGGCGGCCGCAGTCCCAGCCGCGTCAGCCCGTCGGCGGCGGTGCGGTAGCGCCCGGTGGTCTTCTCGGACACCGCCGAGGTGTGGGTGAGGACGGCGAACTGGCTGGCCAGCTGGAGCAGGACGACGATCCCGAGCGCGATGGCCATGTGGCGGGGCGAGCGCGCGGCGCGTACGGCGCGGAAGCCCAGCGCGGCGATGGGCAGGGCGAGCAGCGCGTAGGAGGGCATCAGGAAGCGCGGCGCCGAGTAGTCGATGAGCAGCAGGTAGGGGACGGCGAGCGAGGCCGCGCAGACGATGGGCAGCACGGTGACCGGCACACCGGGCTCCTGGGGTGCGGAGGGCCGCCCGAGCCCGACGCGCATCCGGGTCCGCCGTTCGTGACGGTCCCGCAGGGCGACGCTGACGGCGGTGAGGGTCAGCACCGGCAGCGACAGCCACCACAGGGCCAGCTCCGGGTGGGTCCACGGTACTTCGCAGGGGCGGCACAGCTGCGGCCCGTTGAGGCTGCGCAGCGCGGCGCCGACGGCGAAGTGGAGACCCATGCCGCCCTCGACCTCGCTGGAGACGTCCAGCCGCCCGCCGATGCCGCCGAAGCGTTCGTACGCCTCGCCGATCCACTGCGCGGCGCCGAGCAGGAGCCCGCCCACCAGCGGGGGCAGCGCGGGCCGCCAGGCCCGCACCCGGAGCGCGGCGACCAGCAGCGGAAGCGCCAGCCAGCCGCCGTCGGGGGTGCGGACGAGCGTGACACCGGCGACGAGGGCGGCGAGCCACCAGCGGGCATGGCGCTCGGTGGGTAACCGCAGGAACCAGCCGACGGCGGCCACCGCGCCGAGCGCGACCCAGAGGTTGGGCATCACGGCGGGGCCGCTGATCGTGGTGATCCACAGCCCGGCGAAGAGCAGCGCGGCGAGCGCCACGGGACCGCGCGGCAGCAACCTGTTCCAGACGCGGAAGGCGGCGTAGAGCGCGCCCGCGGAAAGCACCGTAAGGAGGACCCGGAGCACCGTAATGGAGGACGTGGCGGCCACCACCGGGGAGACCAGCATGCTGATGCCGCGGGAGCGCGGCGCACTGAAGTAAGCGGACGGGGTGCGCGGGTCCACCTGGGAGACGTACACGGACTCGTCCCAGCCCCACGCGTGTCCGACGTGCGGAACGACCACGGCGAGCTGGACCGCCGCATAGCCGACGGCGACCACCGCGAGCCACGGCGCGCGGCGCCGGTGGCGCGGCGGCAGGGGTGGATGCGGGCGCGGGCGCGCGGCAGCG